>NZ_JBPWJX010000006.1:0-205039 GCF_051781745.1 Bacillus cereus group sp. Bce019 | reverse complement strand
GGTTTCACTTCTGGCTCCTTCGGTTCTTTCGGATCCTCTGGTTTCACTTCTGGCTCCTTCGGTTCTTTCGGATCTTCTGGTTTCACTTCTGGTTCCTTCGGCTCTTTCGGATCTTCCGGCTTCACTTCTGGTTCCTTCGGTTCTTTCGGGTCTTCCGGTTTCACCTCTGGTTCTTCCGGTATCTTAAAATCTTCTTTTGTTTTCGGTAAAATTGTAACTGTAGGCTCAAGTGGCGGATTTATTCCATCATCCACTACCGCTCTATTTGTTATCCCTTTACTTGGTGCTTCTTTTACCTTCGCTTTAAAAATAATACTACGTTCTTTCATATCCTCAATGTCTAGATATTTCGCGATTACTTTTCCAAACTCCACTTTTAACTCTACTGGATTTGGCTCAGCACCTTCAAATCTAAGACTATCTTGCACGTATTCTAAACCGGCTGGAATTTCATCTTCTACCTTTACCTCGGCTACTTTACCGTTTTCTACCGTATTTTTAAAGCTAATTCGGTATTCTACTTCTTCTCCTAGCTTCGGCTCTTTATTACTTACTGTCTTCGCAGCTGTTAACTTACCATCTTTATATTCTGGCTTTATTGTCGCTGTCGGTTCTATAACTGGATGGTTCGGATCATCCACATGAATAATCGCTTTATTTGTTATTTCCCCTCCAACTTTTACTGTTTCTTTTACCTTCACTTTAAAGATGATACTTCTTTCTTTCGTATCCGTAATTTCTGGATACTTCGCTGTTACTTTTCCATTCTCTACTTTAAGCTCTATTGGTGCAGGTTTATCACCTACAGCCTCCAAACTATCTTTCACATATTCTAAACCGGCTGGAATTTCATCTTCAATTTTCACATCAACTAACTTCCCGCCAGCTACTGTACCGTTAAAAATAATTCGATATTCGATTTCTTCCCCTAGCTTCGGTTCATGATTACTTACTTCTTTTCTTGCCTCTAGTTTCCCATCTTTATATTGCGGTGTGATTGGTATAAGTGACTCAACTGGCGGAGTCGTCGGATTATTATCATCAACAATCGCCTTGTTTACAATCTCTTTTCCTACTTGTACCGTCTCTTGTACTCTCACTTTAAAGATGATACTTCTTTTTTTCGTATCCGTAATTTCTGGATACTTTACTGTTACTTTTCCATTCTCTACTTTAAGTTCCACCGGATATGGTTCCGGCCCATCAGACTTTATACTATCTTGTACGTATTCTAAACCGGCTGGAATTTCATCTTCTACCTTTACCTCAGTTAGTTTTCCGTTCTCTACCGTATTTTCAAAGCTAATTCGATATTCTACTTCTTCTCCTAACTTTGGTTCATGATTACTTACTGTTTTTTCTGCTTGTAATGCACCATCTTTATATTGAGGCTGTATAGCGACATTCGGTTGCTCTGGTGGATTTATTGTATCTTCCACAATCGCCTTGTTCACAATCTCTTCGCCTACTTTAGCTTTTTCTTTCACTTTCACTTTAAAGACGATACTTCTTTCTTTCGTATCCGTAATTTCTGGATATTCCGCAAGGACGATTCCGTTTTTCACTTTCACATACAACGGTTTCGGATTCTCTCCCTCGGCTCTTTCACTACCTTCTACAAACTCTAAGCCCGTTGGTAATTCATCCTTAATCTTTACCTTCGCTACTTTTCCATGCTCTACTACGTTACGGAAAGTAATTCGATACTCTACTTCTTCTCCTAATTTTGGAGCTGGATTATTTACTGTTTTCTCAGCTTTTAGTTTTCCGTCCTTATACTCCGGCGTAATAATCGCTTCTGGTTTTTGCGGCGGATTCTTCGGATTATCATCATCCACAATTGCCGTATTCACGATTTTCTTACCGACTTTTACTGCTTCCGTTACTTTTACCTTAAAGCTAATACTACGCTCAGCTGTATCAGTGATATTTTCATACTTCGCTGTAATTTTTCCTGCTTCTTCTTTTAGCTCTACTGGATTTGGTTCATTACCTTCTGCTTTTAAACTGTCCTTTACATACTCTAATCCATTTGGTAGTTGATCCTCAATTTTCACTTCTGCTAGTTTTCCGTTTTCTACCGTATTTTTAAAACTAATTCGGTACTCTACTTCTTCTCCTAGCTTTGGATCTTTTTTATTTACCTTTTTATCAGCTTTAACTTTACCGTCTTTATGCTGCGGGGTAATTTCTACTTCTGGTCGCTCTGGTGGATTTTTTGTATCATCAACAATTGCTTTATTTACAATTGCTTTGTCCACTTCAACAGAATCTTTCACCTTCACTTTAAAGATAATGCTTCTTTCTTTCATATCAGTGATATTTTCATACTTCGCACTAACCTTACCAGCTTCTTCTTTCAACTCTACTGGTGCTGGCTTATCACCTTCTGCTTTTAGACTATCTTTCACATACTCTAAACCAGACGGAATTTCATCCTCAATTTTCACCTCTGCCAGTTTTCCATCTTTCACCGTATTATTAAATGAAATTCGGTATTCGATTTCTTCCCCTAGCTTCGGTTTATGATTATTCACCTTTTTATGAGCAGCAATTTTACCGTCTTTATATTGCGGTGTAATTTTTGCTGTCGGATCAATTACTGGATGGTTCGGATCATCAACATGGATAATCGCTTTATTTGTGATGTCTTTACCTATTGCAACTGAATCTTTCACCTTCACTTTAAAGACGATACTTCTTTCTTTCGTATCCATAATCTCTGAATACTTTGCCATTACCTTACCATTTTCTACTTTCAACTCCACTGGTTTTGGCTCTTCACCTTCAGCCTTTTCGCTTCCTTCTACAAACTCTAATCCAGCTGGAATTTTATCTTCTATTTTTACCTCGGCTAGTTTTCCATCTTTCACCGTATTATTAAAAATAATTCGATATTCGATTTCCTCACCTAACTTCGGTTCATGATTACTTACTTCTTTTCTTGCCTCAATTTTCCCATCTTTATATTGTGGTGTAATCGGTACATAAGGCTCTTCTGGCACATTCTTTGTATCATCTACAATTGCCTCATTTACGATTTCTTCTCCCACTTTTGCGCTTTCTTTTACCTTCGCTTTAAAGACAATACTTCTTTCCTCTGTATCTGTAATTTCTGGATACTTTGCCATTACTTTATTATTTTTCACCTGTAGCTCTACTGGTTTCGGTTTAGAACCTTCTACTGTGATGCTACCTTCTACATACTCTAAACCATTTGGTAATGCATCCTTTATATTTACCTCTGCTAGTTTCCCGTTTTCTATCGTATTTTTAAAACTAATTCGATATTCTACTTCTTCTCCTAGTTTCGGTTTATGGTTATTTGCCACTTTCTGTGCAACAATTTTACCATCTTTATATTGCGGAGTAATTTCCACATGAGGCTCTTCTGGCTTATTTTTTGTATCTACTACGATTGCTTTATTAACAATCTCCTTACCTATTTCTACCTCTTCTTTTACTTTCACTTTAAAGATAATACTTCTTTCTTTTGTATCTGTAATTTCTAGATACTTTGCCATTACCTTACCGTTTTCAAATTTCAATTCTACTGGACTAGGCTTAGATCCTTCTGCTTGTAAACTGTTCTCTACATACTCTAATCCAGCTGGAATTTCATCTTCTACTGTAACCTCTACTAGTTTTCCGTTTTCTACCGTGTTTTTAAAACTAATTCGGTATTCTACTTCTTCTCCTAATTTCGGTTTTTTATTGTTTACAAATTTCTCCGCTTTAAGCTTACCGTCTTTATATTCTGGCGTAATTGTTACTTCTGAAGTTGTTGGATCTTTTATATCATCAACAACTACTTTATTGACAATGCCTTCACCAACCTTAAATGCTTCTTTTACTTTCGCTTTAAAGACGATACTTCTTTCTTCTGTATCCATAATTTCTGGATATTTTGCGATTACTTTTCCATCTTTCACTTTCAGTTCTACCGGATCTGGCTTAGAACCTTCTGCTCGTAAACTATCTTTCACATACTCTAATCCATTTGGTAAATCATCTTTTATTGTTACCTCTGCTAGCTTTCCGTTTTCTACCGTGTTTTTAAAACTGATTCGGTATTCCACTTCTTCTCCTAACTTCGGCGTTTCATTATTTACCGTTTTCTTCGCTTCTACTTTTCCGTCTTTATGCTGTGGAGTAATTTCTGCCGTCGGTGTTTCTGGCTCATTTTTCGTATCATCAATAATTGCTTTATTGACGATTTTTTTACCGACTTTCACTTCATCTTTTACTTTCACTTTAAAAGTGATACTTCTTTCTTCTGTATCCGTAATCTCTGGATACTTCGCCATTACCTTACCATTTTCAAATTTCAATTCTACTGGATCCGGCTTAGAACCTTCTGCTTTCACACTGTTTTCTACGTACTCTAAACCTTCTGGTAAAGTATCTTCTATTTTCACCTCTGCTAGTTTTCCGTCTTCTACCGTGTTTTTCATACTAATTCGGTATTCTACTTCTTCTCCTAACTTCGGCGTTTCATTATTTACCGTCTTCTTCGCTTTCACTTTTCCGTCTTTATGTTGCGGAATAATTTCTGCTGTCGGTGTTTCTGGCGGATGTTTCGTATCGCTCACAATCGCTTCATTAACAATTGAATCGCTCACTTTACCTTTTACTTTCACTTTAAAGGTAATACTTCTCTCTTTTGTATCTGTAATCTCAGGATACTTTGCCATTACCTTACCGTTTTCAAATTTCAATTCCACTGGATCTGGCTTAGAACCTTCTGCTTTTACACTATCTTTCACATACTCTAATCCATTTGGTAAATCATCTTCTATCTTTACCTCTGTTAGCTTTCCATGTTCTACCGTATTTTTAAAGCTGATTCGGTATTCCACTTCTTCTCCTAACTTCGGCGTTTCATTATTTACCATCTTTTTCGCTTCAAGTTTTCCATCTTTATACTGAGGAATAATTTCCGCAGTCGGATTAACTGGCTTATTTTGCGAATCATCAATAGTTGCTTTATTAATGATTTTTTTACCGACTGTTACTCCTTCTTTTACTTTCACTTTAAAAACGATACTTCTTTCTTCTGTATCCATAATTTCTGGATATTTTGCCATTACCTTACCGTTTTCAAATTTCAGCTCTACTGAATCTTTTCCGACACCTTCTGCTTTCAAACTATTTTCTACATACTCTAAACCTTCTGGTAAAGTATCCTCTATTATCACGTCTGTTAGCTTTCCGTACTTAACCGTGTTTTTCATACTAATTCGGTATTCTACTTCTTCTCCTAACTTCGGTGTTTCATTATTTACGCTTTTCTTCGCTTTAATTTTTCCATCTTTGTGTAATGGTGTGATTTTTGCTTCTGGTTCTTTCGGATGTTTCATATCATCCACAATTGCCTTATTGATGATTTCCTTACCTACTTCCGCTTCTTCCTTCACCTTTACCTTAAAGACAATACTTCTTTCTTTCATATCCGTAATATTTTCGTATTCAGCAGTGACTTTTCCATCTTTCACACTTAACTTTAATGGAGCTGGTTTATCACCTTCAGCCTTTTCACTGCCTTTTACATACTCTAAACCGTTAGGAATTGTATCCTCTATTATTACCTTTTCTAGTTTTCCGTTTTCTACCGTGTTCTTAAAGCTAATTCGGTATTCTACTTCTTCTCCTAGTTTTGGTGATGGATTATCTACTGTCTTCTTCGAATCAATTATTCCATCCTTATGTTGCGGAGTAATTCTTTCCTCCGGCTCAATCGGTGGATTTTTCGTATCATCAACAATTGCTTTATTGACAATCTCTTTATCTACTTTTGCTTCTTCCTTCACCTTTACTTTAAAGACGATACTTCTTTCTTTCATATCCATAATATCGATATACTTAGCTTTGACTATCCCATTTTCAACAGCTAATTCTACTGGTCCAGGTGCTTCTCCTTCGGCCTTGATGCTATTTTCTACATATTCAAGACCTTTTGGAATTGTATCTTCCACTCGCACCTCTTCAAGTTTTCCGTTCTCAACCGTATTATGAAAACTAATGCGGTACTCGATTTCTTCGCCTAACTTTGGCTTCTTATTATTAACTACCTTTGTAGCAGCAATTTCACCTTTTTTACTTTGCGGTGTAATAACAACCTTTGATTCAACAGGCTCATTTTTCGGATCTTTTGCAATTGCTTTATTTACGATTGCCTCCCCTACTTTTGCCGAATCTTTTACTTTCACTTTAAAAACAATACTTCTTTTTTCTGTATCCGTAATTTCTGGATACTTTGCCATTACTTTGCCGTCTTCCACTTTTAGTTCTACTGGCTCTGGTTTTATACCTTCAGCTTTCAAACTATCTTTCACGTATTCAACACCTTTAGGTAGTGTATCTTCTACTAGCACCTTTTCTAGTTTTCCGTTTTCTACCGTATTATAAAATGTAATTCGGTATTCCACTTCTTCTCCTAGTTTTGGTGTTTGATTCGTTACGCTTTTTTCAACATCCACTTTACCGTATTTATAATCCGGCGTAATCTTTTCTTCTGGATGCTCAGTTTGTCCATTCGGCTCACTCACAACCGCTTTATTAACAATCGTTTCTCCGACTTTTGCCTCTTCTTTTACTTTCACTTTAAAGGCAATGCTTCGCTCTTTTGTATCCGTAATCTCTGGATATTTTGCGATTACCTTACCATTTTCTACTTTTAACTCTACTGGATTTGGTTCAGCACCTTCAGCTCTCTCACTGCCTTGAACAAATTCTAAGTTAGCTGGAATTTCATCTTCTATTGTAACTGCATCTAGTTTTCCGTTTTCCACCGTATTTTGGAAGCTAATTTGATATTCAAATTCTTCTCCTAGCTTTGGCTTCTTATTTGTTGCTTTTTTCTTTGCAGCAATTTTACCGGCCTTATGCTGTGGTGTAATCTTCTCTTCTAGATTCTTTGGTGGATTTGTTTTATCACTAACGGTTGCTTTATTAACAATTTCTTCACCAATTTTTGCAGTTTCTTTTACTTTTGTTTTAAAGACGATACTTCTTTCTTCCATATCCATAATTTCTGGATACTTTGCAATTACTTTTCCATTTTCAAACTTCAGCTCTACTGGCTCTGGTTTTGCACCTTCTGCTTTCAAACTATCTTTCACGTATTCAAGATTGCTTGGTAATTCATCTTCAATGGTCAATACATCTAGACGTCCATCTTTTGTCTTATTTTTAAATGTAATACGATACTCTACCTCATCACCTAGCTTCGGTGTTTTATTAGATGCTATTTTTTTAGCTTCTATTTCTCCAGGGATCTCTTTTGGAGTCGTAACCGTAATATCTGCATCATCTGCAGTTTCATAATTTACCTCGCTACTATCTTGTCCCTTTACAACAACGATATTTTTTACTGTTGTATCTGATTGTACAGAAGCTTTCACTTTTACTTTGAATGTAATAACAGCACTTTCACCCGGCTTTAAAACACCGCCGTCTTTAGCATTAGCACCTTCACCAACACGGAAATCAATTTGATTATTTACAAACTCCGCTTCATCATCGCTTGCATCATCTGTTTTATTTCCTTTATTACTTCCAGAAATATATTGTATAGATCCCGGAACATACTCTAAACGATCATCTAATTTATCAAAACCTTTTACATTCGATACCGGCGCTTGATTATTTTTCGTATTATTTTTCACTTCAATTTGATACGTAAACTCTTCACCGGCTTTAATTTCCTTAACTTCTTTACCGGTACTATCTAATGCCTTTTTATCTACTTGTAAGTTTGGAGCATTATGTTCTGTAACAAATGTGGCGTTGTTTAATACGTAAATATCACCAGTACCACCATATGCTCTAAAACGCATTTTTCCTTCTTTCAAATCATTCTTTACTTGAGTCGGTCCTTCAAGATGATACGTATGAATGTCAGTACTGAATGAATTTGTCCAATCCGGTTTATATCCTGGATATTTTTTTGTAACAAACTCGTTAGTGCCATCTACTTGTACTTCTGTCATAGATGAGTCATTAACATCATTATCTTTACCTTTAATATTTTTAAACTTTTGATACCCTAACCCAAAATCATATTCTCCATAATCATAGGCATATCCATCATTATCAGCTGGATCACCTTGCGATGAAAAATAACTAAATTTTGCTTTAAAAGCACCTTCTTTTGGTGTGTTTATTTTATTAACACTAATATCCGTCCAAGCTGTACTTTTTTGAGAAACTAACCCTTCCCAAATTTTCATATCTTTTACTGTTTCTTTATAGTTTTCATAAACTAATATAAGGTTCCAGTTACCCCAGTAATAGCCGCCACCTGTTACATCTTTAATTTGTGGCACATTTGCAACTGTCAACGTTTGAGAAATACCTTGCTGTGCAATTACATTTGTTACATCTGCATACGCAACATAACCAGCACCACTACCTGAGTAATTAGAAATATAAGGTAGATAATCTGCTTTTCGTATGCTATCAGCACTTACCTCTGCATATTCTTTATTTCCCATCTTCATTTTGACTGGTTGCCTTACTTGATCCTCAGTAACCTTTCTATCAGCAATATTTCCTGGTAACCCCATTGCTGCTGTCCAGAATAAGTAAGCCTTTTTCACTTTACTTCCAGCAGGAATGTTAGGAAATGCACCTGTTGACGAATTAAAAGTACTTTCATCGTTATCAACGTCCACAGTCATTTTATTCGTTTTATAACCCATACTTTGTCTGCCATAATGATCAGTTGTCAAACCAAGGGTCACATTACCAGTCTGTACTAAATTACCAGGAGCAATTGTAGAATACAGCGGGTCTCCAAATCCTTGTTTATCTCCTGTTTGGATTTGAACCTTCGAAGCATTTTCTGATGCAGCTTGTACTTCTGTACCATTCTGCTTTTCTGTCTCTTTTTCTGGCTGCTTCTCATCTTCAGCTACTGGTTGTTTTGGCATTTCTGTTTTTGATGTAGATTTATTTTTATCTTCTACAGATACTTTTAGCTTTTCATCAACTTTTTTAGTTGTACTATCAGCTGATGGACCTACTTCTTTCTTACTACTGTCAGCCTCATCATCAGCATTAGCTTCTACCTTTTCTTCAGAGGGAATCCCTTCAACATCTACAGACATATTCCCTATTTGTACTTGATCTTTTTGCACACTAATCTTTTGTTTGTATTCTTTATTAAAATGCTGCGTGCGATTAGCTTTTATTAACACTGTCATTTTTTCGTTTGATTTTAAATCTCGAATTTTAAGATTAGAAGAAAGAAGCTTTCCTCCCTTATCTTTTTCTTCTACATAGAAATCCGCTACTTTATTTTCAGGTAACTTCTCTCCGTTTACTTTCATAGATTGCGAAAGGAACGTAATTTCATTTTCATTATTTTGTTTAAGTACCAATTCTTGAATTGGTGTATCTCCCGTATTTTCAATCGTATATTGAAATACGTGCTCCCTCTTAGCTACTTCCCCCCTATATATTTCGGCATTTACTTGCTCTGCCTTAATTTTCACATCATTTCCTTGTAACTCATCCCAGCTTTTTTTATTTATCTCTGCAAAAGCACTGGGTGAAGGCAATATGATGGATAGGAGAAGTGTGATCATTGTTACGACATTAAAACACTTCAATACTTGTTTCATATTTTCTACCTTTCTCCTTTCTATATGCTTGCTATCCGTCTACTTAATTTCGTAGCCGTATACATAGCAATATATATCCACTCGCAACAATCCGACCTACGAAAATGTATCGTTGAAATCCCAATGTCAACAATATAAATCTCATAGAATATTACTATTTTAATTTATCAAAAATAGCATATATATATCGGACACTTATACAAACCTTCACCATTTTTTAACATAGTAAAAAATGCCCTATTGTATAGGTTTATATAACAGTTAAAGGATACATAAAAATCTTAACATACTCCCAAATCTATTTGTACACGAAATAGAAATTTTACCATTTTTTACTTATTTTTTATTTATAATTAAAATTTTAAAAAAACTTCACATATAAAAATATGTTATATTAAAACCAAGAACGAATGTTCTTATTTTAAAGGAGGAATTTTCATGATTAACGAGCCCATTATAATGAAAAAAGAAGCTTTCCAAGCAATCGGCGTTTCAGTTACGACGACTAACGAAAGAGAGGCATCTACTAAAGGAAAAATCCCCGAGCTTTGGAACCGCTACTTCCAAGAACAAATGATGCATCACATCCCAAACCAAAAAACGAAAGCAACATTTGCTTTCTACTCAAACTACGAATCAGATGAAACTGGTACATATACATTCACAATCGGTACGCCCGTTTCTTCATTAGAAGACGTTCCTGAAAATATGACAACTTTAACAATACCTGCTGCTACATATGCGGTATTTACAACGAGAAAGGGACCAGTTGCTGAAGTCGTTTGCGAAGCTTGGGAATATATTTGGCAATGGTCGAAAGAAAATAAACGTGCCTTCACAACAGACTTCGAGCTTTACGACGAAAGAGCATTAGACCCAAATCATGCACAATTGGATATTTATATTGCGTTAGCCTAAAAAAAGATGCCCATTCGGCATCTTTTTTTGTCGTTAAATAGCTACTGGGCAAATTCATTATTATTGTCTACAATGAGAAAGTGCAGTATAGAAATATTAGAAACTGTATAAAGTGAAACTATAATCAGTGGGGGCATCTCCCATTAAGTATTAGCCCTCACCAATCGGGCGTTTACTGGTTTTTTAGTTTAAATTTGTCACATAGAAAGGAAGCAATATGGAGGAACTACAACAAAATAAAACTGCTTTAGAAGGAAGCGGAAAACCGTTATTAAAAAATACGAATTTCCTTTTTCTTTGGGCAGCTACTCTTTTTTCAAGCTTTGCTTTAGCCTTTTTTACTTTTTCACAAACGTGGTACATAGCAAAAACATTAAACCTTGAAGCTTCACTCGGTGTTGTTTTCGTAGCTCTTAGTGTTCCAAGGCTTATTTTTATGATTATCGGCGGCGCTGTAGCTGATAAATTCCCGAAAAAAAATATTATGTTTTACTCCAATATTATTCGAGCGATTCTTGTCGCAACCATTCTCACATGGTTTATCGTTGGTGATGTAACACTATATACATTTGCTTTATTCGCTTTATTCTTTGGACTTGCTGATGCTTTTTTCTGGTCAGCAGATGGATCTATCTTACCTGAATTGGTAGAAAAAAGCCGGTTAACACAAGCGAATTCACTTACACAAATGACGAACCAAGCATCGGTCATCTTAGGCCCTGTACTTGGCGGAATTCTGATCAAATTTACAAACTACGAGACAATATTTTCTATTACAATTTTATTACTGATTGTCGCAGCCATACTCGTTCAAAAAATACAATTTACGATGCCAGAACTAAAAGATACAGATAAAGGTATGTTCACTTCCATTAAAGAAGGAATCTTATATGTAAAGGAATCGCCATTCCTTTCAACTTTCCTTATTTGTAGCGCTTTTTTAAACTTATTTTTAATCGGCCCGATGCAAGTTGGTTTCCCGCTTTTTGTTAAAAACGTGCTGCATGGTGATTCGCTCCAGTTTAGTTACTTAGAAGCGTCTGTCGGCGGCGGAATGGCAATCGGTGCGGTCATTGTCGGTTTAAGAAATATTAATCGTAGACGCGGTCTATTTTGTATTATCATGATGCTATTGTCTGGTATATTCTTCTTAGCCATCAACTTTAGTACCGTACTTTGGCAAGCACTATTAGCCGGCATGTTTTACGGTATTACAATTGCAATGGCTATCGTTCCGCTTATGGCAATGATTCAATCGACAGTAAAAGAAGAAATGATGGGACGCGTAATGAGTTTACTTATGCTATCATCAATGGGCTTTATCCCGCTCTCTTATGCATTCACATCCATTGCACTTGCAATAGGAATTCCAATCGTAACCGTTATGAAAAGTGGTGCAATAGCTGTTATTGTCTTCGTACTATTTGTAGCGATTCGTGTTCCAGTTGTAAGGAAGTTCGATTAGCTAATTAGAGTCATGTATTATACACATGGCTCTTTTTTGAATGGATCAAATAGTGATATTCCCTTACTTCTCCTTAATGCTGCTCCCCATTCTAATCCAACCTCTAAAAATAAATCTCGCACTGTACTGTATAAAAGTGCCCCAATGTCTTTACGAATTTCCCTATATTTATATGCTCTTACAACACTTTTCACGCGCCAAATGAAATTCCCATACACTTCTTCATCAGCTAATATTTGCTCCAGTAAAACACCTTGCTCTAGTAATCCACTCTTTTTATATGCAAGTTCCACCTTACTCCAAAATATATTAATCTTCTTCGGATTACTCGTCATCGGCAGAAGTGCGTATATAAAAGGCTTTGGTATATCGTGACGGCAATACGTCTCATCAAGCTCGTACGTTTCTTTTCTATTCTCTTTTATTTGTGGAATGTTTTTAGAAAGAATTGTTTCACCCTCATTTTTTTGCACATTTTTACTACAGCCAGATGCACGATCCTCACTTTCACATGCGGACATTTTCATACGGTCATCCATGCGGTCAATTGCAGATATAAGAAATACATATAAGTTCGCACTATATCCGCCGCGCCTATGTCTTTCTTTTGTCGCAACACGCTTTATAATTCCTAGTTCCTCTAACTTTGCAATGGAGCGGCGTACTGTACGAATACTCTTTCCAACATTTGTAGCAATCGTCTCCATTAATGGACAAGCAACCCCCACTGTTTTCTGTTTCTCATTCACTGCATACTTTCCTAAAAAATGAATAATGGTAGCATCCGTTTTATTTAATTGAAATCGATAATGTTTCAAAACTTGTTTTTGATATGTATTAAACTCTTCTTTACTTCGAAATTCACTATATGGTTTCATTAAGTTATATAAGCTTCCCATTTTTATCACCTCATTTATAAGTAAGAGGCAGGAAGGGAATTTGGCGTGCTATTTAATATTTTTTTAGTGGAGATGAAAATATGATTGTAATTAGCGCTTGTTTAGGTGGTATTGCTTGTCGGTATGATGGAAATGACAATCTCGTTTCAAAAATAGGGGATTTGCTGCAACAAGAAGATACAGTCCTCATTTGTCCTGAAGTATTAGGGGGACTACCAACACCTCGCCCCTCAGCTGAAATTATTGGCGGGAATGGCGACGACGTTTTGGACGGAAAAGCGAAAGTGATGACAAAAGATGGTGAAGATGTCACAGAAGCTTTCGTAAATGGTGCTTATAAAGCATTAGAACAAATTAAAAATTTACACCCAGAATATATTATTTTAAAAGAACACAGCCCATCTTGTGGTAGTTCTACGATTTACACTGGAGAATTTAACGGCAATAAGCAAACTGGTTTCGGAGTGACAACTGCTTTATTTAAAAGACACGGATTTACAGTCATTTCAGAAGAAGAATTTGAAAACAAAAAAAGGAATTGACCCTGTTCGTCAATTCCTTTTTTCTTTCTTATTTTGCACCTAATTTTTCTTTCACTTTCGCAGGAAGCTCGTCTTTCTTTACTTCTTCCCAAGCTGTTACACCTTTTTTATCTGAATAGTATACACGTAAGAATGCATCTTTACGAAGATTTTTTTGAGCATTAAATTCTAATTCTTTTTCTTTTCCATCTTTATCAAACCCTTTTAATTTATACTCAAAATGTTTGTATGGCTCTCCGTCATCAGACTTACCATTATACTCTTTTCCGTCTACTGTAATTTGAACGTAATACTCATCTTTCCCCATACGGTTAATATCACAACCAACTAACAAACTTGCAAATACAACTAAAATACTAAATAGTGCAATGTATCTTTTCATTTCCTTCACCTCATATATTTTTTCTTATATTCTTATCTTAAAGCCCGGAGCTTAAAGAAGAAATTCAAAAACATGACATGAACATTACACTTTTGTAAGATAATAATTATTTCTTCACTTTAGAAATCGTCATTCCATCACCAATTGGAACGAGTACAGATTGTAAATGCGGGTCGATTTCTATCATTTCATTAAACTTCTGTATAACGTTTTTGTTTCGCACACTTCTCAGCTACACTACCGCCAATAACGTCTTTCACGCCAATTTTTCCACTTATCACGTAATTTCCTTATACCGTTTATTACGCCTTCTATTATACCCTCAATTATACTCTCTATTACAAGGTATCTTATTAAACTAATAATAGGTTTAATTACGTATTTCCTTATGAATTCAAGAATATCCTCCATCATATTTCCCTCCTTTTTTTCAAAAGGAAACTGCTACTCCTCCGCGTCCTTTTACGTCCAATTACAATTGCTGCCCTACTGCGGTATATATCAACAAAAATAATACGACAACAACATCTACAATAACGCTATTGAATTTGGAAGAAACTTCGGTAAATACTAATACTATAACATGGCTAATAGAATTACTTTTCCATCTATATTTGGGAATGCTCCCAAAAACTTTATAAAATCACAGACAACTTTACTACAACTCTTCCCGCAACTAATTTATTATTGCGGTAAACCGTCTTCCACTATATCCGTAACAGTTCCATTCGGTTCAAAGATTACACGTAATGATCCTTCTCCACCATAACCAGTATAGTCATATACTGAATAAGATTTATATTTCTCAATCACATGTGGCTGTCCAATTGCAGCTTTTACCTGATTCGCGGGCATACCTTTTTTGATTTTCAAATAATGATTGTAACTTACTGCTGCCGAATTGTTATTTACATCTTTATACCACGGTACACGATCGTTTTTTTCTTCATATTCCTTTACAGGCTCTTCAATACGTTTCGTAGATACCTCATTCTCTTTATCTGTATCCTTTATAGCAGTACGTTCAATATTCACAACGTAACCATATGTATTTAATTCAACCATAATTTCATATGTACCATCCGTATCTTTTTCAGTATAAAATACACGTTTTTCATTGTTATTATAAAGTTTTATATTCTCACCACCGTAGTCAATCGTATTAAGAATATCCGTATACGTCATACCTTCCTCAATCTTTTGAGATTCGTCATGAGAAATATAACGCTTCTTTGATAATGGAGCATCCTCATTTTTAATACTTTCACGTTTGCTCGTGGTCATAGGTGTTTTCTCCTGATCTTTTAATACGTCACCTTCCGCCTTCGCTGGTTGCTTTACTCCTACTTTTGTTAATACGTCTGTATCGCTAGAACAAGCTCCCAAAATCGATAATGTAGTCAACGCCCCCCCTACTATAAGTACTTTCTTAAATGACTTCATTCTAATCCCCCCGGTGTTTTTTAATATCTAGTAATCAACTTATTTTAATTAATACGGAACTATTCAGTTCTATACAATTTGCTATAGCTTTCTCCCTCATGCACCTTTTTTATATAAAGTGAAACTTTAATCAGCCCTCACCAATCGGGCTTTTATGGGATAAATCTACCTATCAGTAATAACCGATGCAACTACAGCTAGTCCGAACACAATCGCCAATCATCTTCGTTACAAATATTAACATTAAATATAACTAATATATAGTATATTTCTTCTATTTATTTACATTTTTGTTGCGAAATGTTGTCCGAAACGAACAATATGAAAGTCGAATTCACAATACAAATCACATATACCATATATGATAACATTTAAATTAAATTCTAAAGTAACTTTACATGCATTTTCTGTTTTAACACAAAAAGAAAAGACCTTTCTAACGATTTTATTCTATCGCTAAAAAGGTCTTTCTCTATTTCTGCAAAAAACTTAGCACTCTTCTGGCTTACCAGCATTCGAAGCTGTACGGAAAGATGATCCACATCCGCATGATGCGATTGCATTCGGATTATCAATTGTGAATCCGCCGCCAAGCATAGATTGTTTATAATCAATTTTTACTCCTTTAACAATTGGAGCACTTTCTTTATCGATAACAAATTCAACACCGAAAAACTCAAGAACTGTGTCGTCTTCTTTTGGTTCTACTTCAAATCCTAAGCCGTAAGAAAGACCGCTACATCCGCCGCCGTGTACAGCAAGGCGCACATACTTCTCTCCATCTTCAGCATCTTTTAACATATCTTTAATTTGAAAAGCTGCTTGTTCTGTTACTTCAATCATGAAATACACCTTCCTTTCTGTTCTTAGTCCATTATACATCTTTACGCTTCTATCTTGTACTCATACACTCCGCGGCAAATTACTTCCGCAGGTCCTTTCATCAACACGTTTCCTTCTTCAGTCCACGCAATCATTAAATCGCCACCAGCTAAATGAACAGTAATTTCCTTACCGCGTTCCATCTTTCCATTTAAAATAGCAGCTACAACTGCAGCGCACGCTCCTGTTCCGCAAGCTTGCGTTACACCAGATCCACGTTCCCAAACGCGGAAGTTCATCTCGTCATCATTCAAAATTTCGATAAACTCAACATTTACTCGCTCTGGAAACATTTCATGTGTCTCGAGGACTGGTCCAAGTGTTGTAAGAGGTGCTTTTTCTACATCATCAACAAAAATAACCGCATGAGGATTTCCCATTGAAACAGCTGTAAATGCATAACGATGATTATTATATAAGAAGTTTTCACGAATAAATGGCGTTTCACCTTCACCAAGCATCGGTATTTCTGCACGTGTTAGACGCGGTGCCCCCATATCGATTTTCGCTAATGTCACGACACCATCTTCTACTGTTACTTCAGCCGTTACAATACCAGCTAACGTTTCAATTGTGAAAACTGTTTCTTCTACTAGTTTATGCTCATACGCATATTTCGCTACGCAGCGCAAACCATTACCACAGCTCTTTCCTTCAGAACCATCATTATTAAACATGCGCATTTTCACCGGAGCTACGTCTGAAGGGCAAATTAAAATCATCCCGTCTGCTCCAATACCAGTATTAATATTTGAAACCTTTTCGGCCACAAGGGCTAAATCTTCTTCAGGAATTTGCTCTTCAAACATATTTACATATATATAACTATTGCCAAGACCATGCATTTTTGTAAAAGAAAATTGGCTCATTTATATTCACTCCAAAAATAATTTGTTATGTTAAGTATAAAATGCATGCTTTTAGAACACAATATGAATGTCCCCCGTTTCTCATATTTGACAACGTTTGGCGATGAGCCACTCTTACACAATTTGTGTAAGAAAAAAGCCCTTCTAAAAAGGGCCTTTTTTTATTTATCCCACTATTTTCAATTGGGGAAGGCTAATAATCAGCATTAGCCTTCCCCACAAAATAAAGTTTTATCTAATGGAAAAGGTGCTGCTAATTCGCAACACCTTAAAACATTGGATTTTCATCCAAATACTCATATACATTATTAACAAGCTCTTCTACTGTTGCACCTTGTACAACTTCACCATTTACAAGTGCAAACGGTCCCTCAAAACAAATACCACAATATCCTAAACAACCATACTCCATTACATCTAAATTCGGATCTTTTTCTAATTTTTCTAGAGCTGCTTGCGAACCACTTGCAAGGTTACCTACACAAAATTCAATTAATGGTTTAATCAAAATTCTCCCCCCTGTACTACAAAACAAATTACCTTCTGACTTTATCTATAAGAAGAAAACTAAGCTGTTTCTTGTTGTTTTCGTTACACAGTCTAAACTATTTAGTTACTTCATTACTTCAATTCAAAGTAGATGACTTCTTCTATATAACATGCTACTTCTAATGAAATAGTAACTACAAAGGAAAAACAGTTTACTTTACTTTTCTTCTTATTGTACAACAGAGTATTCATTCATGCATTGTTATTTGTTCACAAATTCGATATAATTTGATTGAGTAAAGTCAAAATATTTTATTAATATAAAATTTTATGATTAGGGGATATTTCAACAGAAAAGGGGTAATCCATCATGAAACACCTCGTAATACTAGGTGGCGGCTACGGTGGAATGAGAATTCTGCAAAGGCTACTTCCAAGCAACCAACTTCCAGATGATGTACAAGTGACATTAATCGACAAAGTACCATACCATTGCTTCAAAACTGAATATTATGCATTAGTTGCGGGTACTATTTCAGAAACGCATATTCGTATACCGTTTCCTGAACACCCACGCCTCAATATTCAATACGGCACAGTAACAAATATTGACCTCGACGAAAAAGCTGTTCATCTCGATGGCGGCGAAACGATCCAATATGATGATTTAATTATCGGACTTGGCTGTGAAGATAAATATCATAACGTTCCTGGGGCTAGGGAATATACACATAGTCTACAATCAATTGAACAAACACGTAAAACATATGAACAATTAAATAGTCTAGAACCAAATGCAACAGTAGCTGTTGTTGGTGCTGGCTTAAGTGGCGTTGAAGTAGCAAGTGAACTTCGTGAAAGCCGTTCTGATTTAAAAATCTATTTATTTGATCGAAAAGATAGAATTTTATTCCCGTATCCAGAGAAATTAAGTAGATACGTAGAAGAATGGTTCGTAAAACATAAAGTTAATATTATAAGAAACTCTAACATTACAAAAGTGGAACCAAATATTGTGTATAATCACGATGAACCACTTGAATGTGATGCAATTGTCTGGACAGCTGGTATTCAAGCAAATGAAGTTGTTCGAAACCTTCCAGTTGAACAAGATGGTAGCGGACGGGTTGTCTTAACGAAATATCACAATATTCCAAACAACGAGCATGTTTACGTTGTAGGAGATTGCGCAGCACTTCCACATGCACCATCTGCCCAACTTGCTGAAGGTCAAGGAGAACAAATTGTCCAAATATTATTAAAACGTTGGAATAATGAACCACTCCCGGATGAACTACCTGTTATTAAATTAAAAGGTGTTCTAGGATCTCTTGGTAAGAAGCATGGATTCGGTTTACTCGCAAACCAACCGTTAATGGGACGTGTACCGAGATTATTAAAATCTGGTCTTCTTTGGATGTACAAATATCATAAGGGTTAATATTTTACAGGCTGTCTACTATGTAGGCAGCCTCTTTGCATCAGTTTTTAAAAATTATCAGACACATCTTTCTCAATATTTATAATGATTTATTTTTCATTTTTATATTAAAAAATATTGATAAACATTGTATGCTATTTGTAAGTTGTTTTATTATTTCCTTGAAGACCGAATTCATTCGGTCTTATTTTTTATGTGATAAATACTTTTGTAGGAGGCATTACATTCCACTTATGAACTTATCGAAACTAAACAATCGAATAGAAGCGAAAAAGAAAGAGTTAATCTATCTCGTTGAACGATACGGATTGACTCATGATAAAGTGATTTCTTTCAGCCAAGAATTAGATCGTTTACTTAACTTATTAATAAAACTCAAGACGAAGAAAAAACGTTGCTCTTTATAACCGTTATCTTCTCTTTTTTGATACGATATAACTAGAATCAGAAAGGAGCGATTTATGTTTATATTAAAAAACGTTATATATAAAGATATACTACACATTCCTTATTTACAGATTCAAAAAGAAAAGATTACTTGCATTATCGGTGAAAGCGGAAGCGGAAAAAGCACGTTGCTTCGCATGTTAAACGATTTACAATCTCCAACATCCGGCACAATTGAATATAACGGAAAATTAATTTCTGATTATCACCCTATTCAATTACGTCGTGACGTAGTTATGCTTGGGCAAACTCCACCTCTTTTTGATGGAACCGTTAAAGACAACCTATTAATGGGACTTCGTCTTTCTGAAAAACCATTTCCAAATGATGATATTTTGAGAAGCGCATTAAAGACTGTTAGCTTAGAAAAAAGTTTAGAGGACAACGCTGACTCATTATCAGGCGGTGAAAAACAACGCCTTGCTTTTGCACGTATCGTACTTATGGATCCACCTGTTTATTTATTAGATGAACCAACTTCGGCGCTAGATAGCGATACAGAACGCCGCGTTATGAAACAATTTACTGCACTAGCACGAAAAAAGAAAAAAACAATTATCTTCATCACACACTCACAACAACTTCCAGAAGAAATTGCAGACGACATTATTGAAATTAGTAAAGCAAACGGTGCAACTAGAAAGGAAGTGCTCTCAGTTGAAGGGCGTTATTGAACTCCAAATTTGGCAACTTGCCGCTGCATATATTTTCATTCTTATTTTAATTGGGCTTGTGAAATTAAAAGGAATACCTCGCGAAAAACAAATCGCGCTCGCAACATTCCGTATGACGATTCAGCTCGTACTTGTTGCATATGTCCTTACATACGTATTTGAAAACAGTAATCCATTTTATACAATTGCTCTCATTACTTCTATTACTACCTTTGCAATTTTTAATATTTATAAACGAGTTAACATCCCAATGTCTAAAGAATTAAAACGAGTAGCCGCCCTTTCCATGGTCGCCGGATCAATTGGGCCACTTCTACTATTTATCTTTGTTATTATCGGACATGATCCGTGGTATGCTCCGCAATATATCGTCCCTATTACAGGAATGTTAGTTGGGAATGCCATGACTGGTGT
This sequence comes from Bacillus cereus group sp. Bce019, assembly GCF_051781745.1. Lineage (NCBI taxonomy): Bacteria > Bacillati > Bacillota > Bacilli > Caryophanales > Bacillaceae > Bacillus > Bacillus cereus group sp. Bce019. The sequence goes on along the minus strand of NZ_JBPWJX010000006.1, from coordinate 184,548 downwards.
TTCTCTCGGCGCAAATACGTTCTTAAACAATATGAAATCGCAAAGAGGTCAAATTGAAGGTGCACTTATGCTCGGCGCAACACCGAAAGAAGCAGCTGCTCCGCTCATTCGAGACGCCTTTGACTCTGCTATTTTACCAACAATTAATTCTATGGTCGGAATGGGGATTATAAGCTTACCAGGCATGATGACTGGTCAAATATTATCCGGTGTATCACCATTCACAGCCATTCAATATCAAATCGCTATCATACTCGGTATTTCAGGAAGTACCGCTTTCGCTGTCATTATCTTTTTACAGCTTGGATATAAAACGTTCTTTAATAAGCGATGTCAGTTGAAGGAGATTGACTATGGTGCACGGTGAATGGTGCGTAGATCACGATAAATGAAATTATATTAACGATTTTTTCAATATATCTATCATAACTTGCAATATATCAACGATTTTTCAAATATATCTATCATAACGCAGAATATATCAACGATTTTGTACCAAATATCGATTTACCGACAAAAAGTGACATAATAAAAATAGGAGGCGAATAGCCTCCTATTTTATTTGCATTACGCCTTCTTAACGAACTGTGATTTTAACTTCATAGCTCCAAAACCGTCGATTTTGCAATCAATATCGTGATCGCCATCAACTAGACGGATACTCTTTACTTTCGTACCGATCTTCACAACTGAAGAAGTTCCTTTTACTTTTAAATCTTTAATAACAGTAACTGCATCGCCGTCTTGAAGAACGTTTCCGTTCGCATCTTTTACAACTTTTGCACCATCATTATTTTCAGCTTCTGCTTCTTGGCCCCACTCATGAGCACATTCTGGACATACAAAAAGAACGCCATCCTCATACGTATATTCTGAATTACATTTTGGACAATTTGGTAAAGTAGCCATAAATTCATTTCCTCCGTTCATTATTTATACGTAAAAATCAGAATTGATGTTTACATCTCGATAAATAAAATTTGTATAGCATTTCTTTATAGTGCCATAGTCTCACGTTATTGACAAGCCTACCTCAAATTCTCATTTTTTATTGTATTTTACAAAATTTCAATTTGTATGCCGTTTTTCTATTTGCTCTTCTACTAATTTTAAAAATCTTCGTTGTGCATTTTTATTTTTTACAAGCAATCGAACTCTTAGCTTACTTTGTAAATATGAGCGAACTTTGTAGTTCGTAATAAATAACTTTCGATACTTTTCGTCTTCATATATCATTCGAAACCATTCATACTGCTGCAAGTAACGTATGTTAGCATCAATCTTTTTCGTGTGTAAACCCGTACTTAAACTAATCGATCCTATTAGAGCTTCTATTAATACTGAAATCATTTCTCTCCCCCCTAATAAACAAAAGAAGAATCTTCACAAGATTCTTCTTTTCAAAATGAACGAGTTTCCTCTAGAAACCCCAATTATTTTCTTCAATGTAAATTTGATATTCTTCTACTTCTTCTTCACTTAACTTCTTATTATCTTCATATACCTCTTGCCACTCGAAATAATCTTCATCGAAATAAACAGCAAATTTAATTTTCACGTTTTTCTTCTCTGTATAATCATAACCAGTAAACTCTACTACATCATAATCTTTTTCTTTCTTCACAAACTTCCAAGTTGGATTATCAGTCATAATCTCTAAAGTAACCCCTTCACCACTTGAACGAACAACGTTTTTAATATTCGGCTCAGTTGGTAAAAAGGACAGCCCGAACGCAGCTAATCCATACACAATCCCGACTATAATCTGTAAACCAATCATACCAGCAATACTCACGCCGCCCTTTGATTGTAAGAAATACGCCTTCTCATGATCAGACGCATCTTCTCCCTTACGAAAAACACGAACAGCCTGCTTATAATATAAACGGTTTCCTTGCCATCCAGTAAATATCATCATTCCTAATTGAAGAGCTAAACTAAATGTTACATAAATCCCATCTGGAATATCTATAAAAGGGGGTATAACTATACTAGGTATAGCCAATAACGCAAATATAATAAATAACTTATACATTTTACGATAAGCTAACCAAAAAGTTGGGAAGAAAAAGGCTACCCAATTCCATGTATTCCCTTGCGCTAGATTTTCTACTTTACCCCACTTAAAGTCATAATAAGCTGTATTCTTTTGAACAACTTTATGTAATTCTTGTGGAGAAATCGTTTCTTGTAAAACCGTATCCTTCACGTACATCATCCTTTTCTTATTTCTATATACATTTATTGTATATGGACAAAATGAAGGAATCTAACAAAAAGTACACATATTTCATAAAAGTGAACGGAAATCAAATATATTCCGACAATTATCCGTTTCTTATTTCATTTTACTTTTAAATATATTAAAATAATCGTGTATCATACCTTTAATACACTAAGTTAATTATTTTATATATTCACTAAAAAGGATGCATCAAAATCATTTTTATACATCCTTTTTAGTGAATATATACTACTATTTTAAAACAAACATCTCGACTTAAGAGTGCTCACAAATTAGCCTTCTACTATTTCAAACATATTTCCACTTACACAACTAATGAATAGCCCATTATTACCTTCCTCAATTGATACAATAAAATCTATTACAACAACATTTTTAGGGAGTTTAATTATATTTTTTACTTCGCCACATTCAGCATCAAGTATTATCAATTCTAAATTTGAAGTTGCAATGTAAATTTCTCCATCTTTATATAACAGAACCTCTGTAATATCATGTAGAGTAGTATTGTTCCAAAGCACTTTACCTGTTTGAATATTAATACCACAAATTCTGCCTTCTCCTAAGGACAATACCATCATCTCTCCGATAAGAAATGGAGGCAATTCAATTTCAAAAGGCATATTTACTTCATATAACTTATGACCGCTCTTATGAATATGACGAAGAATAAGCCTGGCTCTAAAAAGGAGCAAGATTTTATTACAAATTTACACGCCACTTTAAAACCACTCGGCTTTAAGAAAAAAAGACATACATTTTTCAAAGCTGAAAACGGATTTTATAAGCTCATTAACATACAAAAAAGCCAGTTTGGAGATGATTTTTATATAAATATAGGAGTTCACCCTATCGGTCTCCCGCAGCTTATTACGAACCAATTACAAATAAAAGAAAACATTTCAATATTCGCTTGCATTCTACAAACAAGAATAGAGCCTATACATATCAAACAGAACCAGCTATTGCACAATGTTTCACATGAAACTATCAACATTCCGAATTACCTTTCTACTATTTTCGACTGGTTTCAAACGTGGGCATCTTATGAAAATTTAGTGGAAATAAATATACATTCCATTACTCCGGTACTAGCTGTCGTTCCAATATTAGAAGAAAAAGCGTTTCTACTTCTTACCTGTTTTTCTTTCTACAAATTAAAACAGTACGAACAAGCTAATCGCTACTTACAGCAATATTTACATTGCACCGTGCATCTGAATACCGAGGAAAAAGAGCCCATATTCTTTCACGAAGTTGATATGTATATGAAAAAACTAGTAGAAAGTACAATGTAATTTCACATTGTACTTTCTACTAGTGCTTTATATTCCTCTTGTAACTTTTTAAATCACAAATATTTTATCCTCCCCTACAACTCCCAAGTAATATTCATTTCTTCAAATGAATCCTTACTAACTTCCAATCCTTCGCTATCTTCCGTTCCAATCATTGCTATTTCTTCTTTAGACAACTTAATTTCCTCATTTGGACTTTGGATTTTTTTCTTATACACGAGTTGTAAAAGCTCTATTTGTTCCTCTGTCAGTTCATACTCTTCTTCCAGTCTTTCCATTGCTGATTCTGTATCAAGTAATGGAATTTCTAATAAGAATCCGCCGTGCTCTTCCATCTCTTCAAATGAATCAATTGAATACGCACCGCTATCCTCAATCCAAAATGCAGTTGTAATAAAAGGAACTGTTTCGCCTTCTACTTCTTCTAATACGTATTGAAGTGCTTCTTCTTTCGCAATATCTATTACTTCTGAAGGTGCCCCTTCAAAATAATTTTTCGCATCAATCCACTCATCAATTCTCTCGCTATTCACATCTTGAAGACATACAATCGTGTAATTCGGATGAAACGTAATTGTCCCTTGTCCGCCTTGGCTATCTTGCATACTATAGTTAAATCCATCCCATGAACTTTCATGTGAGAAATCTGGACAATGCGCTACATTAATTGCATGGGCAATCGAATTTAAAACGCATCCTTTCCATAATTGTTCTCTATCTATATGTAATTTATATTTACTCATCATCTTCCCCCATGCGCATATTTTTTTCTATTATCTTTCCTCTACACAATACTTGTAAATACTTTTCTATCTACTACAAAATAAAAAAGACAATACACCCCACTGTATTGTCCATTTTCTTCCCTACCATTTCTCTCTACACGTCTCAATTAAATGCAGTAAGTACCTCTTCGTCATATCTGCTCTTCTCCACCTTGAGAGCATTCGCTTTTCTTTTGGATTGTGCCGTATTCTCGCTACTTCTTTTAATAAAAGCTCCCATTCTTCCGCTGAACGTTCTGACAAGTATTGTAATCCTCTATCTTTTGAAACGATTGTTTTATGATCTAGTGTATATAAAATACGTCCCATCGTAACGACAGCTGATTCTACCCACTCTTCTATAAAAAATAAATATGGCTTCTTCGCCTTTTCACTCCAGTACTGTTCTACGTTGTATTTCATCGTATTTACTACATCATTCCATTGTATTTGCAGCGGAAGATCTTCTGCTTCTTTTCCTGTAACTGTAATGCCTTGATTTTTCAACGTCCACCATGTGACCGCATTAATGTCCCAATGACCAACATTAGCTTTACCATCTGCACAATACACGTACTCGTTCATTTCATCATTGTATTTCCCTAAGTCAGCAAGCGGAATATACATACCGTCCATTCTTTTACCTAGTGTATTGTCACTAAGTTTCTTATGTAGTTCCACAAGCTGCTGTTTTTCAGCTTCATTCACGGAATCATTTATCACTGTAACAAAATCAACATCGCTCGTTTCCTTATGAAATGCACCTAGTGCGATGGATCCGTAAATATATACCCCGACTATTTTTTCATCCAAAAAAATTTCTTTTAATTCTACTGTGTACCGCTCCATTAACTGTTGTACTTCCGTTGGTAACGCATGCTTCACTCCATTTTTCATATCTATCCCTCCAATAAAAAAAGCCTTTGCAAATTCGCAAAGACTTCTTGTTTTATAAATATTTCTCGATTTCTTCGTAAACATCCTTCAAACGAGGATTTCCTTCTCCAACAATTTCTCCATTTACAAGAACGACCGGATAAAATAAATCTTCTTCCACTACGCGCTCTGCGAATGCTTTTTTATCCACATCTTCTTGTTCTTCTTGGAAATCAATATACTCGAAATTAAATTTATTTTCTTGTCCTTCATATTTACGACCAATTGCCGCTTGTAACCATTCAAACGTTTCTGTTGAAGATGGCATTCCGACGCAGCTCGCACAAATTACTTTCGTCCCATACACTTGAACATTAACCATTTCTTCTCCCCCACTTCTTGTCCCAACAGTATATTCAGATGTCTTATTACATAAGCACATCATTTTACAAACTTATTCCATACCCCTATACTGAAAAAACACGATACAATATTTCGACAATAAAACAAGAAGAGAAAAAATAGATTTTCCCCTCTATCTTGATTATAATAAAACTGATGAAAGGAGTCGATAAAAATGGAAAACCCACATATGCAAGAACAAGTATTAGAAGTATTAGATAAATTACGTCCATTCTTACTTCGCGATGGCGGAGACGTTGAATTAGTAGACATTGAAGAAGGTATCGTAAAACTACGCCTTATGGGTGCATGCGGAAGCTGCCCAAGTTCTACAATCACACTAAAAGCTGGTATCGAGCGCGCGTTACTTGAAGAAGTACCAGGCGTTATCGAAGTAGAACAAGTATTTTAATCTAAAAGCGGAAGCGGCTCGTTCAAAATGTGAGGGGGATGGAGCTTCTGACATAGAGGCGCTTTTGGCCTCGGCGGAAGAAGCGAAGCCACCGAACATTTTAGCCGCTGGAGCTGGATATTATCTAGCGGCTCGTTCAAAGTCACTTGCTAAAAGGAGACCAAATTTGGTCTCCTTTTTTTATTCAAATCACATTTATCCGTTAACATCATAAAACAAAATTGGAAATCCCTCTCAAAAAATGCGATAATTAATACTATATAGTGAATCGTTCACACATATACAGTAAAAAAACATAGGGGGACGACAAATGCCAAAAATGGGGAACACTTTTGTAACAATTCAAGAACTAGAAAAGAAAAAAGAGTATTTATTAGACCTTTCATCCGTTATACCAACATGGAATACAAGCTATCAATTTTTATTTAAAGAAATCCAGCAAGAATTATTGGGTAAAGTAAATGAAAAGCTCGAAAGGCATCAATTCGTTTTAAATATATGTACAGATCAACAGGTAGGGGCATAATGTATTACATAAAATTGTGGTATATAAAAAAGAGACCTCACTCGGTCTCTTTTTTATATTTTTAAGATAACCAATCTAATTTTCTAATCCCAAGCTTATCTACCGGTAAACGCAGTGAGCCATAAAAGTGCTTCATAAATTGCTCTGAGCGGTTCACATCGTGTAAAATGGCTTCTAAGCGATCTCTATATATGCTTTTTTGTTCTTCGTTTCCAGTTTGGTAATATCGTTCGACCGTTTCAAAATAGTGAAGCGGGAACAGGAGCCTTGCAAATAATAAACGCCAACCAAATGAGGACAGCGAGTAATTCCGTTCATAATCTGTAACAAATTGAACGATTGTTTGATCCCAGTCTTTCTTTTTTTCAATCATCATATAGCGAATCCATTCTGCTATATCTCGAGTTGGGTGATCATACACCCAATCAAAAGGGAGTTTGAGACGCTTCATTTGATGCCATAATAAAGGTGTGAATCGTTCTTGGCAAATCGTCGCTGCATCCGTTAGTTGCGGCGTATCATCCATTTCTGTATCAACAACATATTGAATGGCATTTTCTGCAACTCCTAAGTAATACGGGAAGGATTCAATAAACAATTGATCGAATACGTCTGTAGGGTGGTTCATCACTTGTGATTGCCAAAACTTTTCTAACTGATCGAGTCTCTTTTCCCATAACGCTTTCCATTCACCAATGCGGCTTAATTGCTCGATTTCTTCTGGAAAGAATGCACCTCGTTTATGGAATATAGAAAGTTCACTTCCTAATGACGTAGCATGTCGTTCTAACGCTCGCATACCTTTTAATAAGCAGTAATTTTGTTCTTCTATCTCACTTACATAGTAGCCGTGTATAGTTGGAACGAAAGTCGCTACAGTTATATCCCCTTGCTGGTTCATATAGTCACTGAGCTTTTTCATCTCTACAAGTACTTCTTCCTCCATTTCTCCAATTGGAACAAGTACATAAATTTTGTTGCGAATCCAAAAGCTTTTATAGGGGCCAAGGGGGATTAATTCTTTAACATGCATGTGATAATGCTCATAAATATGCTGAATCATCGCAGTCGCCACCTATGGTTTTTCTTTATATATATGAGCTTGTGCTCGCCTTTCATTCCTATGCACAGGATAAAGCAACGAAACGTATACAAATACTAAAAAGAAAAAAAGGTGATAAACATGAAAGAATCAAATCAACTACAAGAAAGAGCATTACAACTATTACAAGAACGTGGTGTAACAATTGACGATATTGCTGAACTTGTTCATTTTCTTCAAAAAAAATATCATCCAAATTTAGAGATGTCAGAATGCCGTTACAATGTAGAACGTGTACTATCAAAACGTGAAGTACAAAACGCACTGATTACTGGTATCGAACTCGATGTCCTTGCTGAAAAGGGAATGCTAAGTGAACCGTTACAAGATATTGTAAAACGTGATGAAGGCTTATACGGAATTGATGAAGTTATCGCACTTTCTATCGTAAACGTGTACGGCTCTATCGGTTTCACGAACTTTGGATATATTGATAAATTAAAACCTGGTATTTTAGAATACTTAAATGATAAATCAACTGGAAAAGTGCACACATTTCTTGACGATATCGTTGGCGGAATTGCTGCCGCAGCTTCAAGCCGTTTAGCGCACCGAGCTGAGCACTCAGAATAATAATGTTTTCTAGGCCGTCAGTTTCATGCTGACGGCCTTTCGTATTCCATAAGCATAAATTCTCTTCCGCGACTCAAAAAAATAGTCCCTTGTTTAAATCCGATATTTTTATATAACGTAATTGCCCTTGTATTAAATGTCGCTACGCTTAATCGAAACATTTTTGCATTAAACTCTTTCGTAGCAAACGCTATTCCAGCTTTGAAAAATTCTTTCCCCATTCCTTTCCCAGTTAACGCCGGTTTCATACCAAGTCCGATATCAATCACATCTTCTCCATCATATAAATTAGCATCTCTTCCACCTGGTACTTGTGCATTTCCTCCAAAACAAAAATAGCCGATGAACTCTCCTTGATCGTCACAACAGCCATAATACGTTCCATCTAATAGCTCTTCTATTACTTCTTTCTCGCCTGAAAAACTATATAAATTATATGGTTCCTCGTACGTCCAAGTATTTATCTCATTTGCTTCTTCCTCTGTTAACTTATGTATATCCACTTTCTCTTTCCCCCTATTATATTTCTATTAACAATATTCGATATTCATCTTATAATTCATCTTTCTCAATATATTTTTTAATTTCTCACTTTACTTTTATGGAAGATTTTTCTTATTATGTTACAATTAAACAGAATCATTACAAATAAGGTGGTGACAATTTGAATTACTTTTCTTATCTCTCCTCGGAAGAACGGCAAAATTTTTTCTATAAAGAACCCCTTAGTTTTTCAAAAAATATAGGGAAAGAACAACTGGCTTACGCACTAGGTGCCACACTATATACTCCTGGCACGAAAGAAACGATTGCGGAAGATATAATTAGAAAGAAACATGTGGATGCTACCTCAATTATTCTTTGTCTAGAGGACGCTATCAGCGATGAGGAAGTAAAACTTGCAGAGCAAAACATCGTCGTTCAAATACAGCAAATCGCTAACTTAGTCAGTGCCAACATACTAAACCAAGCAGACATCCCACTTCTTTTTATTAGAGTTCGACAACCAAGTCAAATGAAGACAATTGTTACTGAATTAGGTAGTGCTGTTCATTGTTTATGTGGTTTTGTCTTTCCAAAATTCACACCGATTAACGGAAAGACTTATATCGATCAGCTTGCATATATAAACGAGTTATACTCATTATCGCTATATGGCATGCCGATTTTAGAATCACCCGAAATTATGTATAAGGAAACACGGGCAGAATCATTATTACAAATAAAAAATTTACTAGATTCTTATCACGATTACATCTTAAATGTACGTATTGGTGCTACTGATTTTTCAAGTATATTTAGTATTCGGCGCAATAAATACACACCTATCTATCATATTACTGTTGTCCGTGATTGTATTTCAGACATTATTAACGTTTTCTCAAGGGCAACAAATGAATATATTATTTCAGGATGTGTATGGGAATATTTTTCTAATGATCATGAAGAAGGGCTTATTCAAGAGGTATCACTTGACCATGCAAATGGCTTAATCGGAAAGACAGTTATTCACCCATCTCATATTAAAGTTGTACAGGCAATGCACATTGTCAAAATGGAAGATTATTTAGATGCAAGATCAATTTTACAAAATGCAGATACGTATAATGGAGTGCTAAAAAGCAGTTTTTCTAACAAAATGAATGAAGTAAAACCTCATTATGGCTGGGCTCGCAAAACCATTTTAAAATCTAATATTTACGGGGTGCTACATGAAAACAAACAATTCACCGATCTCCTTATTACAAACGCAAAGCAACACGTATAACGTTTTAAATAATATACAAGTCCATGTAGAAGTACGTGATAATCCATATAATTTAGCGCTAGACAATCTTTTTCAAATGGCTGCGAGAATAAATAAGAAACGTAGTTTTTTATTTGTGAGTACAATCCTTGGAAAGCATCTTCCTATTAAACCTGCAGTCTCTCTATCAAGTGGAGTTGCTCTCGCTGCAAGATATTTGGAAATACTACATAATATTTCTCATCCATTTCAAAAAGAAATTTTAAATCTCATTTCATTAGAAATTGATGAAATCCCAGAGGAAGTATTTCGTTATCAATATCCTCTGCAAGAAGAAGTTGTGTTCATCGGATTCGCTGAAACAGCGACAGCACTTGGTCATTCTATGTTTCAATGCTTTCAAAATGCAAAGTATGTGCATACAACTAGGGAATCGATACCCCACCTAGAATCTGTCATTACATTTGAGGAAGAACATTCTCATGCAACATCGCACCGTTGTTATGTAGATGAAAGCTTTTTTCAAAACAACAACCCGATTGTTCTCGTAGATGATGAGATGACAACAGGAAAAACAGCATTAAATATTATTAGATCTATTCAAAATAAATTCCCACGAGAAGAATATATAATTGCTTCTTTATTAGACTGGCGTTCTCATACTAATAGAAAACAATTTAAACAATTAGAAGAAGAACTTCAAATTAAGATTCATGTTATTTCTTTATTAGAAGGCAGTATTCATACAACTGGCCAACCATTAAATATTGCAAAAACAGATATTCAAATTAAAGAAACAAAACCTGATTTCAAAAAGCATACCCTTACCTGTCCAAAATCACCCTATACATCAAATTATATAAAATATACTGGGCGATTTGGCATTTCAGCATATGAACAAAAGCACATTCATTCTTTCGCTCAAGAAGCAGGAAAAACTTTAAAAAGAGAAAGAATGGGAAAACGAACACTCTGTCTCGGAACGGGTGAATTTATGTATATCCCAATGAAAATTGCTGCTGAAATGGGTGAAAATATTTTATATCAATCTACAACAAGAAGCCCTATCCATCCTGTTTCAAATGATGTAAACTACGCCATTCATAATCATTTCTCATATCCAAGCCCTGAAAATTCTACTATTACAAATTACTTTTATAATATTTCACCTCATGATTACGATGAAGTATTTGTTTTTATTGAGCGTGATTTAGGAGAAGAAGCCCTGTTTCCTCTTCTACAGCAGTTACAAACAGTTATTCCTTTTATTCATATCGTCTCATTTTCAAATAGCATAGAAAAGGAAGGTTGATAATTATGGTAAAAGTAAATTCTCATATTAGTAGTTACAATCCAAATGATGCTATTTTTCTATTAAAAGATATTAGTGATTTAATGAAAGAAAGTTCCACGGAAACTAGAGAACAAGCAATTCAAGCTGGCACACATTATTCCGAAATGTTACCAATGGAATATAAACCATCTAAAGCGTATATGGATTTATTCTTTTCTTCCCTGCAACAATATAAACATAAACTAGCCATCGCTGTTGGAGTTGTCGCCGAACAGATTATACAAACTAAAGGAACTAACCTTGTCCTCGTTTCATTAGCTCGTGCTGGTACACCTATTGGCATTCTTATCAAACGCTACATACGCTATCAATACAACCTTGATGTACCTCACTATTGTATTTCTATTGTTCGCGGACGCGGTATTGATGAAAATGCACTCCATTATATTTTGGAACATCACCATAAAGAAACAATTCAATTCATTGATGGGTGGACTGGAAAAGGTGCAATAAAAAAAGAATTAGAATATGCAGTACACACATTTAACGAACGAAATAATACACACATTTCTCATTGTATGGCTGTGCTTGCTGATCCCGGTTACTGTACTTCAATTTACGGTACACGTGAAGATTTTCTTATTCCTAGCGCTTGCTTAAATGCAACAGTCTCTGGACTAATTAGTCGCACTGTACTAAATGACACCTATATCGGTCCAAATGATTTTCATGGTGTTAAATATTATAAAGAGCTAGAACAAGAAGACTTATCAAATTTCTTCGTTGATGAGGTAACAGAGTTATTCCCTTCTGTTCATTCTCATATAGATAATCAATTACGTTATATTACTTCAACTTACACTGATCCCTCTTGGCAAGGATTAAAAGATATACAGTCTATCCAAAATCACTTTGAAATTGACGATATTAACTTAATTAAACCAGGAGTCGGTGAAACAACTCGTGTATTACTCCGGAGAATACCGTGGAAAATTTTAATACGTAAGCAAAACAATCCCGATTTAAAGCATATTTTACTTCTCGCTAAAGAAAAGAATGTCCCAATTGAAATCTATGAGAATATGGCTTATTCATGTTGCGGGCTCATTAAGCCTCTTAGGAAGGAAACAATATGATTTTCGCCAGTGATCTTGATCAGACGCTTATTTATTCCCGGAAATCGTTTCGTGCCCCTATAGAAGATGAATCAATTCAACTCATTGAAACTTTAGATGGGAAAGAAATTTCTTTCATATCACATAAAACCATTTCACTACTAAAAAAATTACAACTGCACTCACATTTCATCCCAGTTACAACAAGAACTATTAAGCAGTTTCAGCGTATTGCTTTATTCCAAAACGAAATCATTCCCGAATACGCCATTACAAGTAACGGCGGCAATATCCTTCATAACGGGAAACAAGATGGTACTTGGAACAGGAAAGTAAAAGAAAGACTATCGGTTGAATGTATAGAGAGAAACGACATACTAAAGGAATTTGGACAAATAGCTCATAAGGATTGGGTTATATCGCAAAAAACTGCTGATGATCTATTCCATTATTGCATTATTAAACGGGAGAACATTCCTTATGATGAATTATCATCCTTCACTTCCTGGTTAGACAAACAAGGCTGGAATCATTCACTTCAAGGTAGAAAGCTATACTTTGTACCAAAACCAATTAATAAATGGGACGCCGTGCAATATATAAAAGAAATTTTGCAAATAGATACGATTATTACAGCTGGGGATTCTTTACTTGATTTATGCATGCTTGAAAAGGCGAACCATGCCTTCGCACCACTTCATGGTGAGTTAGGGGCAATGCATGATAACTTACAACCCCATATTTTAAAAACAGACGCAATCGGCATATATGCCGCAGAAGAAATCGTAAATAAATCACTTCAAATTATTCACAGTTCATTACCTACCTCATGATCATCATATGCACAATTGCATACGCACCGCGGTTAAACAGATGGTACAATTTATTTGAATCGCTGTTGCTACACTTCTTGATTAGAGAAAAGGCGTTAAAACGGAAATTAGCGTCTTATCAACCTCAAGCAATTGGCACATTTTGTCATCTTAAAAGACACTCGAACGAGTGTCTTTTTTTCTATATCCAACAAGGACTTACTCATTTCAAAGTATAAATACATAAAATAATGTAAATCATGACACGCATGAATCACTTTCTAAAAGTTATAAAGTAGATTCAAAATAAAAAAGCACTCTTAACTAGAGTGCTTTTTACTTTCAAACAAGGAGGCTACATATATGGATAGTACTCTCGTATTTAACTTTGGCATTGGTATTGTTATCATTTTATTCGTCTTCTTTGTACTTTGTATGAGCGGGGTATAAAAAGGCGATTTTCGAGCGTCTTTTTATACATACATATGTATTACTTGACTTCTATAAAAGTAGTAACCATAATAGTTACAGAAATGCAAATAGCTATTCACATATCCACAAATAGGAGGAAGAAAAATGAAACATGTAATCGTTTATGCACACCCGAATACAGAAAGCTTCAACCATGCGATTTTAGAAACGGTAAAAAGTGAATTAGAAGGAAAAGGTCACGAAGTACGCGTTCGCGATCTATACGAATTAAACTTTAATCCAGTATTAGGCGCTTCCGATTTCATCTCATTTTCTCAAGGAAATACACCAGAAGATATTAAAGAAGAACAAGAACATATCTCTTGGGCTGACAGCATTACATTCATTTATCCAGTGTGGTGGGCGGGACTTCCTGCTATTTTAAAAGGATACGTTGACCGTGTATTTAGCCATGGATTTGCTTATGCTTACGGTGAAAACGGCATTGAAAAGTTATTAAGCGGTAAAAAAGGATTGTTATTATCTACAATGGGCAATACGAAAGAAGCATACACAGCAGGGGGCATGTTTGATGCAATGAAGAAAACAGCGGATGTTGGTATTTTTGAATTTACAGGTATTGAAACAATTGAGCATACATTCTATACAAGTGTCCCTTCTGTGGATGACAGTGTGCGTAAGCAATATCTTGAAGAGGTTAAAGACGTTGTGAATCGTGCATTCTAATAAAATTATATCAGCGATTTTCTAAATATATCAGCGCAACTCAGATTATATCAGCGATTTTCTAAATATATCGGCGCAACTCAGATTATATCGGCGATTTTTCAAATATATCGACTTACCGACAAAAATCGACACTAGTCACAACGAAATAAAAAAGCTGTTCCAAAGTTTGGAACAGCTTTTTTCATTACATCTTCTCAATCCACTCCGTCAAGTTATGCACAACTTGCGTTGGTTGTACTTCGTATTCTGTTAACTTCTCCACAGTTGTGACTCCAGTGTGGACAAGAAGGGTATGCATACCAGCATTTATTCCTGCTAAAATGTCTGTATCGTAGTTATCCCCAACCATTAGTGCTTCATTCTTTTCTATGCCAAGCACTTTCAAAGCTTGTTCCATAATGATTGATTCTGGTTTTCCGATAAAGATTGGATCCACACCTGTTGATACTGCTACAACTGATGTTAATGAACCATTACCTGGTAATAATCCTCGCTCAGTTGGGATGGCAATGTCCCCATTTGTGGAAATAAACGTTGCGCCATTACGCACAGCAAGACACGCTTTTGCTAATTTTTCATATGTGATGTCACGATCTAAACCAACAACAACGAAATCAGGATTTTCATCCACAAGTTCAAATCCTTTTTCCACAAGTGCATCGTGTAAGCCTTCTTCACCAATCATATATACAGTTGCGTCTTGTTTACGTTCATAAATGAAGTTCGCAGTCGCCATACTCGTTGTGAATACTTGCTCTGCTTTCGCTGGAATATCGAAACGAACAAGCTTTTCTGCTACCTGTTCCGGTTTGCGAGTTGAGTTATTCGTAACGAATAAATATGGAATGCCGCGCTCTCCTAATGCTTTTACGAAGTCGCTTGCTTCTTCAATTTGTTCTTCTCCGCGATACATCGTACCGTCTAAGTCAATTAAGTAACCTTTATACATCGATTATGTCTCTCCTTCTATGCTAACGTTCTCACCTTATCATACCACTCTTATATTACCCGCTTTTCCAAAAGAAAAAAACGCTTTACCTTAAAGCGCCCCATAACGTTCATTTTTTCTCTTTTATTTGGTAAGAACAACTACAATCGCCCTCGCACATATTTGCTAGCGTTTTTACATCTGCTCCTGCAAATAAACGCTTATACATTTCTTTTTCATCTTCACACACTTGCGGGAATCTCTCGGCAATTTCCTTTAACGGACAGTTTTGTTTTTCAATTACGAAAGAGTTCTCTCCGTCTCTCTTAATTTGAACCATATAACCATTTTTCTCTTGCATAGCTGCTATCTCTTGCACTTTATATGCTAAATTCTTTTGATTACTCACTCTCTTTTGTAACTGTTCTTCCATTCGCTTCGTTCTCTCTTTTAAAACGTAACGAAGTATTTTTTCATCGCCCATTCGAGCTAAATCTTCTAGCATATCAATCGCAAATTGCTTATACTCTTTCGGGAATGTATCTTCTCCCTTTTCGCTTAATCCATACAAATAAGTTGGTCTTCCGACATGTTGCCTTACCATCTTAGAATAAATGAGTCCGTCTTTCTCAAGATTACTTAAATGTCTTCGAATCGCCATTTCTGTAATCTCTAAAACGTCAGCTAGTTCCGCTACCGTGTGCTCTCCCTTTACTTTCAACAATTGTACAATCTCGTCTTTCGTAGTACGTGCTTCCCCCATACTTCACCCTTCTCCCTTTTCTTTCTCACATACAATATAAGATCCCCAAAAGGCATTCTCTGGGGATCTTATAAGCATAATTATTCTGGTACAAATGCAGATACAGGTCCTAATTCCTTTTCTAAATAACTGCGAATATTTGCTGGGTACTTTTCTACCACTGCAATATGTTTTTGAATCGTCTTATATAATTCATCATGATTCATTTGAATATAATCTTGCGTAAGCATTTTTCGAAGAAGAATAATTTCTTTCATCCCTTGTCCATCTTCCTCACTTATCACTCGCTCGTCCATTAAAATATCAATAATATCTTCATAGCTTCCTGGATCGCGCATAATAAATCCATCAATCATCGCATTTCCTACATCTAATACAGTATCAATAATAAGATGGGCTATGCGCTCTAATGCGTAAAATTCAAACTCGGTTTCATATATCTTTTTCTCTTGAAATGTACTTGTTGCTCGTTCTAAACATACTAGCATTTGTTCTATTTTCTTTCTGTCTACAAAATACATGAATGTCACCTACCTGGAAATTAAAGCATTTACATTTTAATTGTAACGCTTTCTTCTGAAAAAATCGACAATTTTTCGAATTCACCTTTTCACCGTTATTTGTTATAGTTATATTTGTATGATTTTTGAAATTGGAGGAATGGAATCTTGGAACGTGAACTCGCACTAGAAATTGTCCGTGTAACAGAAGCAGCAGCCTTAGCATCCGCACAGTGGATGGGCCGCGGAAAGAAAAATGAAGCAGATGATGCAGCAACTACAGCAATGCGTGATATGTTCGATTCAGTAAACATGGCAGGTACAGTTGTAATTGGTGAAGGAGAACTTGATGAAGCACCGATGTTGTATATTGGTGAAGAACTAGGAACAGGTAACGGTCCAGAAGTAGACATCGCCGTTGATCCATTAGAAGGTACAAACATCGTTGCAAAAGGTCTTGCAAATGCAATGGCAGTTATTGCAATCGCAGACAAAGGGAACCTTCTTCATGCTCCTGATATGTACATGGAAAAAATCGCGGTTGGTCCAAAAGCAGCTGGTAAAATTAGCTTAGATGATCCAATTGAAAAAACAATTGAAATTGTAGCAGAAGCTAACAATAAAAAGATTCGCGATCTAACAGTTATCGTTCAAGAACGTGAACGTCATCAAGATATTATTGACCGTGTTCGTGCAAAAGGTGCACGCGTAAAATTATTTGGTGACGGTGATGTTGGTGCGTCAATCGCAACAGCACTACCTGGAACGGGTATCGACTTATTCGTAGGTATTGGCGGAGCTCCAGAAGGTGTTATTTCTGCAGCAGCATTAAAGTGCCTTGAAGGTGAAATGCAAGCTCGCTTAGTTCCAATGAACGAAGAAGAAGAAGCTCGTTGTCGTGAAATGGGATTAGAAGATCCTCGTCAACTTCTTATGTTAGATGACTTAGTATCTGGGGATGATGCAATCTTCTCAGCAACTGGTGTATCTGCTGGTGAGTTATTAGACGGTGTTAAATTCCTTGGCGGAGACTTAGCTGAAACATACTCTATCGTAATGCGTTACAAAACAAGAACAGTACGATTCATTAAAACACATCACCATTTAGATCATAAACCACACTTAAACTTAGATATTTAATAAAGGAGCCATGTGTATGGAAGAACGTTTCTTTCTGTACGACGATACTGTCGCTACAAAAACTCGTTTCGTTAGCTTTATGGGAGAAAATGAGCGTCACGATTTAGCGCTATTATACTCCGATCGTCATTACGGTAAAACAATTGTCCTTGATATGCAACGCAATAAATTTGCAATCATCGGTGCTGACGATTTAAACGAACCAGGCTACTTAGAGCACGCATTTTCTATGACTGAAGAAATTGCAGAAGAATTACGCTCATTTTTATTTGAACTTATATAATTTATCGTATGCACCAGCTATTTTAGCTGGTGTTTTTTCATTAATAGAGTTTTGAATTTTCAATCTTTTGTGTTATAATGAAGAATAAATCTATTTGGATAGAAAGGACGTTATCTACGTATGCCAACAACTACTTTGTAATGGACCAGCAATTGGATAGCATTACTCTCAAAAAAGCACCGTGCTTTTTCAAGGGAGTAGTCTGCCCATTCCCATTACAAAGGAGCGTATTGCATCTGTAGTATGATGTTTACGGAGGTTCCTCTTTGGGGACCTCCTTTTATTCTTGTCTTTTTCTCATGCCTTCATACTACAAGACATCCAAATAGCTGTATTACGTTCCTTTACCACTACTATAAGAGGTGAAGGAAAATGCAGAAAGTACAACTTTCTTGGAGTTTATATGAAAACGAGCAAAACACAATCGAAAAATATTGTAAAAATTGCAGACGTACTACCCTATTTACCGACACAAATATTCGTAGGCATAACGCCAACGGAAAAAACATATACCGCTTTGCCATTTATAAATGTCCGAAAGACCATACGTGGAATCAAAAACTTCGTATTTATAAAGCATTTACTGATCACGTTGAAACAGTCGATATGACGCAGCAGGATCAGCCAGAAACAACTACTACCATTTCCATTACGCAACATCAAGAAAGCGGCATAACCGAAATCACGATCGTATTAGATATTGTTTTCGGTTCCCACCGCATCGATAAAGCCTTATCCACATATATTTCCGACTGGAGCCGTACACGCATTGTGGATAAAATTAAAAATGGGGATATTCAATTAAACGGACAACAAATGAAGCCAAATACAATACTTTCTGAAGGCGATCATATCTCGATTTGTTTGTAAGTAAAAATATGCAAAAAATCCTCTTACAATTGTAAGAGGATTTTTTTATTTCTTCACTTTTCGTAATACAAAATGTGCGCAACCGAAGTTACAGTACTCGTATAAATACTCCGTTAACGTACTAATTTTCGTATCATATGTCGCACGTTGGTTACTATCATCAAAGAATCCGCGCAATCTAAGTTGCTCATATCCCCAATCCCCAACGATGTAATCATATTTATTTAAAATTTCTGCATAGCGCTCTTTAAATGCTTCTTCACTAAAACCGTCACGAAAGTTTTTAATTACTTCGTACTGAACATTATTAATGCTCACCGTAGCATGAATCTCTTGCTTTTGCTCCATCATTAACTTCCTCTCTAAGCATTCTTCTTTTTATCGTATCACAAAGCATAACAACCAACAATTTCAAATACAAAAAATTGCAAATTAGTACATGCTATGGAGAAGGAGGTGATACATCGTGAAAAAACAAATTTTACTTTCTCTTCTCACTCTTTCCTTATTTGCAGGCTGCCAATCAGCGAACAAAGCTGAAATGGAACGTGAAGAAGGAAGCCGTGTTCTTGTTTCCAATAAAAACGACATGTATCATACGGAAAATACAAATACAAGACTCACAAGAGTCGGTTATTCTTCTAAACAAAAGCATGAAGTATCTAACAAACAAGTAGGGGCCATTAATCGCGAGAAAGTCGCTGAAATGATTACAAGCATGACAGTCAAACTTCCTGACGTTACAAACGCTGCTACACTCGTTACTGATGATGAAGTGTTCGTTGTATATCGTGCAAACACAACGGATCCAAAACTCGTAGCGGATCAAGTATATAGAGCTGCTTTGTCCATCGTCCCTCGCTATTATAAAGCATATGTATCAACAGACCAAAAGTTGATTTCTCAAATTCAAGGGCTTCAATCTGGCGCATTAAATGATACAGAGTATACACAAAGCCTCGATATGTTAAAACGAGAAATGAGTAAAAATCCTCATTTGAACAATACGGGAGATCAGACTTTGAATGATATGATTAAAAAGTAAAACAGGTGGAGAAAATCTCCACCTGTTTTACTTTTTATTTTTTATTACGATCCGCATAAACCTCCATCGCATCACACATAAACTGCGCTAAACCTTCGCCAAACTTATCGATATTTTTCGTAAAGCGCTCATCAGCGACGTACATTTGGCCGAGTCCTTTAAAAGCATCTAATGAATAGTGACTGAAGTTTTGCAAGTAATCGTACCATACTTTAATAGCTGCCTGCGCCTCTTTAGAATCTGGAGCACCGTGTCTAAGCGTTGCTAAATTTCTATAAATAGCATTAAACTCCTCTTGGTTCTCTTTTGACATACCTTTTGCATATTCGTTCGCTTTATCTACAGCTGCGTCTCCCCATTTTTCACGTGCTTCTTCTTCATATGGGTTATGGCTGAAATCGAATCCTTCAAATTTCTCTTTATTCGTCATTTCAATCTCTCCTTTTGTATGCTGAATTGTTTTATCAATCGTCGCAATCACCTTATCTAATCTGGCACGCTTTTCAAGAAGCATCTTCTTATGAAGCTGTAGTGCCTCTTCGCGATCAAATGATGGACTCATGATAATCTCTTTAATTTTCTTCAAAGGGAAGCCAAGCTCTTTAAAAAACAAAATTTGCTGCAATGTCTCTAAATTTTCATTGGAATACAGACGATATCCAGACTCTGTCATCTCGTCTGGGGTTAACAACCCAATTTCATCGTAATGATGCAGTGTGCGCACACTAATTCCAACTAAATCAGCTACTTCTTTTACTCTCATTGTCATTTGTATCTCCCCCTTAGTACATACGATAAAGTATGACGCAACGTTAGAGTCAATAAGTAAATTCATTTTCTTTCTAAAAGTTTCATCTCTCCCCTATTTCATGCATAATAGATATGTACATATATTAGAAAGCGGTGAAAGTATGGTTTCAAATACTGTAATTGCCAGCATCATTTTTCAACTCATTGTCTCGATTCTGGTCCCAATTATCGTACTCGTTTATTTCCGTAAAAAATATAATATGAATTGGAAAGTGGTCGGCGTTGGTGTTCTTATCTTTATCGGATTCACCCAAATTCTTGAAACACCATTCCACCTATTTATGCGCGGTAATCCAACAATCGCTCCATTTTTAGAAAATCCGTTTGTCTTCGCAATTTATGGCGGATTGACTGCTGGTATTTTTGAAGAATTAGGACGCTTCGTTGCCTTCTTCTTCTTACTAAAAAAATATCTAGAATATAAAGATGGCTTCGCTTATGGAATTGGTCACGGCGGAATTGAATCTATTTTAATTGGCGGTTTTTCTGCATTACAAGCATTAATCTTTGCTAATTCTATTAACGATGGTAGCTTCGCTCGACTGATTGAACAAAAACCCGAGCTTAGCATTTTACAGGACATGTTAATTCAGCAACCTGCCTACTTATACTTCCTTGGTAGCTTAGAAAGAATTATGGCACTCGTGCTTCAAATCGCCTTTACAATGCTTGTTTTATACGCAGTCAAACAGAAGAAATATATCTTCCTAGTATATGCTATACTATTCCACGCATTTGTAGACTTTTTCGCGGCACTTTATCAAACAAAAACAATCAATATCTTTGTTGCCGAAGGAATTACCCTTCTCTTCACAATTGGGGCTGTCGTTCTTATTCGCAAGATGAAAGCGAAATTAATGAGTGTGCCAGAGTAAAAAATAACCCACCGATTGGTGGGTTATTTTTTATGGATTGTCGCAATGGTGATAGCTTTTTCCTTCTTGCAGCTCCCTCTTTGTTTCTGCATCTATAACGATGTACTTATGAAACTCTTCTACTTCATTTTGAGAAAAGGAAGCGAAAAAATAAACTTGGCGATCAGGATGAACAAAAAAATCTTGAAGCATCACACTACTCCGACAACCCATGGTTGTTTTTTGTAGGAAAGAAAATTCCTCATCAGCCACTTCTTTAAATAAGATTTTTTTCCGAACACTATATGCTGCATTATTGTATTCTTTATAGATTTTCTTATCTAACTGTTTATAAAAAACATCCTCACTCACAAATGACTTATTTCGATTGCTTGGATAATTTAGTTTTTGATTCGACTCTGCATAAGTTGTGGACAAGTGTATAAAAAAACAAAGACTAAATACAATACATATCATTTTATTCATGATTGCACCTCAAATGTTCATTATCCACATTACTTTTCCACATATTTAAATCAATATGCTGTTTCCAATAAAAAGGAATTATTTCTACATTTGTCGAAGTATATAGCGTCAACTTGAAAGATGGGGATGAATTATGAAGAAAATTATTGTAATACGACATTGTTCAGCAATTGGGCAAAAACGTGATGATGAATTAACGACCGATGGAAAAGACCAAGCAAACACCCTTGCTACATTCCTCTTAGAAAATCATCTACAAATCGATCATATTATTTCAAGCCCATTTGTCCGAGCTATCGATTCCATTCGGCCCTATGCGCTCCAAGCTAACTTATCTATCCAAGAAGATGAACGATTAACTGAACGCATATTGAGCAACATTCCAATGGATGATTGGATGCAAAAACTAGAATCTACTTTTACAAATATAGATATTGCCTTTTCAGGCGGAGAGTCAACAAAACAAGCAACAGACCGGGCCCTATCGCTTATTCAAGACGTTTTACAATTAAACCATACGACAACACTACTTGTTACACATGGCAATTTACTTACGCTCATTTTAAAGCATTTTGATCATACGATTGGCTTTAATGAATGGAGAACTTTAACGAATCCTGATATTTACGAAATTACAATCGACGAACAATGTATCATAAAACGCTTATGGGAAGCATCGTCCAAGTAATATCCCTTTCCAAAACATTCAGTTGACGCCACGAGAAGAGACTGTTCTAACAATAGAAAGGGGTATCATTTCATATGTACGAAGACGTACTTGCTTTACTACATAAAACAAATGTTTCTTATGAAAAATTCGAACACGAACCAGTACTCGATTATGAGACGGATCGGATCGTACGCGAGAGACTTG
The DNA here is from genome assembly GCF_051781745.1 of Bacillus cereus group sp. Bce019. Lineage (NCBI taxonomy): Bacteria > Bacillati > Bacillota > Bacilli > Caryophanales > Bacillaceae > Bacillus > Bacillus cereus group sp. Bce019. Next base: position 161,668 of record NZ_JBPWJX010000006.1, on the reverse strand, counting down.
GCTTACAAGGCACTCCAAGTAAAAGCTTATTTTTAAAATCAAAGTCTGGAGATTATTACGTATTTTTTACGTTAGAGGGCACAAGGCTCAACCGGGGAGAGATGAAAGAACTAACAGGAGAACGCTTATCTCTCTGTTCTCCTGATGAACTGCGAGACAAAACTGGTTGTACGCCGGGATGTGTGGCTCCTTTCGGATATTCACACGATGTAACAATTATTGTGGATAACGCTATTTATACGTACGATAAAATTTTAATTACACCTGGTGTTCCTGAATTTACAATTGAATTATCCACAGAAGAATTAAAAAAGATTTTATTAACATGTCCAAATACCATTTTAGAGTACAAACAAAAAGAGAGCTAATCATTAGCTCTCTTTTTTCATTATTTAGCTTCTGCTGTTTTTTCTTTTGCAGAACGTACTTGCTCGTCCGCATGGTAAGAAGAACGCACAAGTGGGCCAGCTTCACAGTGGCTAAATCCTTTGCTAAGTGCAATTTCTTTAAGCTCTGCAAATTCTGCTGGTGGGTAATATTTAAGAACTGGTAAATGCTTCTTAGATGGTTGTAGGTATTGCCCAAGAGTTAAAATATCCACATTGTTTGCACGTAAGTCATCCATTGCTTCAATTAAATCTTCTCTCGTTTCACCTAAGCCCACCATAATGCTCGATTTAGTTGGAATATCAGGCTGCATTTCTTTCGCTCGACGTAAAAACTCTAATGAACGTTCATATTTTGCTCTAGCGCGAACTCGGTCAGATAATCGACGTACTGTTTCAATGTTATGGTTTAAAATATCTGGTTTTGCATCCATTAACATTTTTAAATTTTCTTCTACTCCACCCATATCAGATGGTAATACTTCGATAGACGTGAATGGGTTTTTACGACGTACTGCGCGTACTGTTTCAGCAAAAACAGCTGCTCCCCCGTCCTTTAAATCATCACGTGCAACCGCTGTTATAACAACGTGCTTTAAGCCCATTTGTACTACTGAATCTGCTACGCGTTCTGGTTCTTGTAAATCAAGCTCAGTTGGTAAGCCTGTTTTAACCGCACAAAAACGACAAGCACGTGTACAAACCGCACCTAAAATCATAAATGTTGCTGTTTTTCTTACAGCCCAGCATTCATGAATATTCGGACATTTTGCCTCTTCACAAACGGTATGAAGATTCTTAGAACGCATCATTTTCTTTAAGCCTGTATAGTTTTCATTCGTGTTTAACTTAATTTTCAACCATTCGGGCTTGCGCTTATATTCTGTTTGTTTTGTCATGGTTATCAACTCCGCACAATATGAAATAGTTTACCGTGTTCGCTTCTTTCAATGTAACATATCTATTCTAACGTATGAAAGCGATTTGCTCAAATGAAGATTCTAAGATTTTTTCCAATCGTTCCCTATAATGAAATACTCCGTATATCCCACACTAAAAAGAGTGATGTTGTGAAAGGAGTCTATTTCATGCTTCGAAAAATTTCTCTTTTGCTTTCTATTTGTTTTCTTCTCCACCAAAACATCGCTTACGGTGAAGATAATCAGCAAAGCATATACGAAAAGCGCATGGCACTATATAAAGAAACCGAGCAGTCTTCAGGCATTCCATGGTATTACTTAGCTGCAATGGATCAATATGAAAGAAATATACGGAGCGTAAGAAAAGATATTCCGAAAAAACCAGATGCCATCATTTCCCTTTATTTCAAACCAGAAATATGGGCTGGGCCTATTAATAGTAACGATACTCTCCCCCATACAATTTCTCTATTTGGCGGAATAGGTTTAGATGGTGACAAAGATGGATTTGCAAATGCAAATAGCGACCGTGATCTTCTGCATACCGCAGCGACTATTTTAAGGAAACAAGGAACGTCAGAAGACCGTATTAAAATTATGCTTTGGGAATATTATAAACGTGCAAAAACAGTTGATTTAATTAGCGAATACGCCCAAATTTATAAACATTATGGACGTATTAATTTAGAAGGAAATGCTTTTCCTCTTCCGATTCGTAGTGACCATAGCTACCGTAGTACTTTCGGCGCTGGAAGAAGTTTTGGGGGCAGAAGGATTCATGAAGGAACCGATATTTTTGCCGGATATGGCGTGCCAGTAAGATCGACTTGCTATGGCATTATTGAAACGAAAGGTTGGAACCGCCTTGGTGGATGGCGCATTGGTATTCGCGACCTTCATAACAATTACCATTATTACGCTCATTTAGGCGGGTTCTCAAAAGAAATACAACTTGGACAAATTGTTGAGCCAGGAAAAGTAATTGGATTTGTTGGTAGCACTGGTTATGGACCTCCTGGTACAGCCGGAAAATTCCCACCCCACTTACATTTTGGCATGTATAAAGACAATGGCTATACAGAATGGGCCTTCGATCCATACATGCATTTAAGCCTTTGGGAACGCAAAGAACGAGCAAATACAAAACGATAACCGTAGCTGCATTGCTACGGTTATTTTTTATCCATTAAAAGCCTGGCTGATCCGGGTTTCACTTTATTTACAACTAACTATCTGTTTTCTTTTTATCAGGTACAGCAACACTTCCGCTTCCATAATACGCAGGCACTTCCCCCTGAACGATACGCGTCGCAATCGGAACATTTTGTTTCACCGTTATCTCTTTCGTATGAAATGGAATAATTACTTGCAATGTTACTTCCATTTCCATAACAATTTGAATCGCTGTAGTATTAATTCCATGTGGCTCAATCTTTTGTTTAATATCTGTATTCACATGCCCAATTGGCGTGAAATGAATCGGAATATCTGGTCCTATATTACCAAGAAGTGCATTATCAGTCACACGTCCAAAAGGAACTGCCATAGTCGCCCCATTTTTTTCAGAAATACCTAGCTCCTTCAACTTCCCTTGTTCTACTTGTTGCAAATATTTTTCTATGTACGTGGTCGTTGACGTTACGATTTCATTTACTTGCTTCGTATTTAAATTAATTGTGGATACTTTTCCGTTTTTATCATTCTGTACTTTCATTAATGAATCTACATCAAATCCTTCATTAATTCGATCCTTTACTGCCTTCGTCATAATTGCCGTCGCCATTTTATGTGTCTCTACTTCTCCATATTTAATTAAGGTCGGCTGAATATTATTATTCACAATCCACAACCCCTGCGTAAGTAATATAATAAAAAGAATAAACGACATAAGCAGTATATACCGAAAGGCAATAGGCCCCCTTCGAAACCGCGAGTTTTTCGAGCGAAATATACTCATAAAAAAACCTCCTTCTTATATCATTTCTATGCAAGAAGGAGGGACGATATATGCTTATCTCATTTTTAATAAAGCTTCTTTTCCAATTGTACCAGCCGTAATGCCTAAAGCTTCGGCTTCAATCGTTACTGATTCTAGCGGCGCTTCAAGAAGTTGTTCAATCGTTCTTACACCAACCGCACGGCCAGCAATAATTCCTCGATCACCTAACTTCTCATTTAAAAGACCTACATCTAATGCACCACACATAATATATCCTTTATCGCTCATTACAGCTAGCAAATTCGTCTTTGGAAGTTTCACGCTAACTGCAATAAACGTATAATTATCAATTATAATTGGCTCCACATTAACCATAGTTCACACTCCTCTCTTTCTTATCTGTATGACAAGAGAAAAATGAGTGTTACAAGTTAACTAGCCTATAGTTTAACGGAAGATTTATAAGTTATTAACATATCTGTTAACACATCTCTAAGTAGTTCTGGCATATAATATTGTTTGTCAGAAAGTGTGGATAGCTCTGGGTATAAGTAGCCAAATGTAAACATATCAATTGTTCCTACTGTATATATACGATCTAATTCCAGCGATTCCCCGTTAATTAATACATCTTCGAGTAAAATTTTATTCCCAGGAATCGTATCTGGAATTACTTCTACACCCGCGTAAATCATTTTCCCCATCACTTTCCCACGAAATCCGAATCCTTTCACCTCAAGATTCTCCATATTCGGCTTACGTGCTTTCAAAATAACTTCTCTTAATATCTTTCCTGGAACTTTCAAAGCACACGGATTAATTGGATGTGGACAAATTCTGTGAATATCTCCGCGCGTTACGACACCCTCTTCTAACCCTTCAAGAAGTACACCAGCATTCACCATGCCAATTTCTGCACCGCACCATGTTTTCAGCGCACTTGCTAACATATGAGAAAACGGCGTCTCATGAAACCAATCAACCTGTAATGACTCTTTTAAATGAACGACAGGCTCTGCCATTATATGCTTACTTTCTTCCTGCAGTATTTCAATTGTGGATAACGGCTCGCTATAAGCACCTAACCGTTCCGTCTTAATCGCTCTACCGTCCTTTTTCAACAGCTTCTTCGTCTCTTTATCCACAGTAAGCTGCACGTGCCCAACGTAACGTCCCCACTTTTCACAGCAACAAAGTAAAGTATTATTCATTAGAACACCACGCTCAAATAAATGATGCGTATGTGCCCCTAAAATAACATCTATATCATAATGCTCTGCCATATACTCATCCATACTTTTTCCAAGGTGAGAAAGGACAACTGTTATATGAGCCTCATCTCTCACTTCTTCTAAAATAGACTCTAAATGGATAAGCGGATCTTCAATATGCCAATCGAGCATTTGATAAAACTCTGGATACGCAACAGTTAACCCGATAAAAGCAATCGTAATCCCATCTGTCGTTGTATGTAATTTATAAGGCTTTGCCCATGATGGACGTACACCTTCTTTTTCAAATAAATTTGCGACAAGTACTTCAAATCCAGCATCATCATAGAGCCGATTTAAATGCTCTTTCGCTAACGTAATGCCTTCATTATTTCCGATCGTTACATAATCATATAACGCCTCATTTAAAAGCTTCGTATTGCCAAGTCCATTTGTCGCTTCCGAAATACTATGAAAACGATCCACATGATCGCCGATATCAATCGTCAAAACAGTCTCTCCCAATTCCTGTCTTCGCTTTTTCTCCCCTAGAACAAACCGAGAAATTTGCGGCCAATTTTCAAAATGACTATGTATATCGTTTGTATGATAAAGGTGGATGATTGTTTCTTTATTTGTATTCAGAGAAAAAACCTCCTCTCAGTTCCTTACTGCCATTTACGCTATGCGCACACAATAATCCTGTAAATACTTTTCGTCTTTTCTTGCTATTTTACATTGTACTCGCATTGTGAGAAAAAGCAAAAGATTGTCCTTTTTATATGAGAAACTTTATTTTTCTAGTTTGTGGATTAGTTGGTAAGGCGGGGAATTATCAGAAAGTTTGTTAAGTGGTTTTACGAGTATTTTGGTGGATTTCCTTGTGGATTCTCCTATGGGTTTGTCAGTATCTTAGCCTTACTTACTTCCATTCGGCCACCTTATGGATGTCATCTAAATATTGAGGGGTATATGCCCCGCTCTGCTATGTCGTAATTTGTTGATAAGTCGATATCCCTTGTCTAATCGTCGATATATTGAAATAATCGCCGATATATTCCCAGTTATGGTCGATATATTTGAAAAATCGCTGATATATTTAGCTGGAAACCTACCTGGGTATCCTCTCGCAAGCCAAGACAAATCCGCAAAACAAAAAGCGCCCTGCACAGCAGGACGCTTTCTTCATACATATATTATCCAGTTCCAGCGGCTAGAATGTTCGGTGGCTTCACTTCTTCCTATGAGGCAAAAAGCGCCTCTACGTCAGAAGCTCCATCCCCCTCACATTCTGAACGAGCCGCTGCCACTTTAAATACTGTCCAGCTTTGCCTCCTAGACCCTCATGTCTAAGAACCTTCCGCACGAGAAGATAAAAAGCAGCTTCTGTGCGAAAGAACCTTAGCCAACGGGTCTGAACAGTCGGCTCCGCATTTCTATTTAACCAATAGAACCTTCCATCTCAAACTTGATTAGGCGGTTCATTTCAACTGCGTATTCCATTGGAAGTTCGCGAGTGAATGGTTCGATGAAGCCCATTACGATCATTTCTGTAGCTTCTTGCTCAGAAATACCGCGGCTCATTAGGTAGAATAATTGTTCTTCTGATACTTTCGATACTTTCGCTTCGTGCTCAAGTGAAACGTAATCGTTTTTGATTTCGTTGTAAGGAATTGTATCAGATGTAGATTGGTTATCCATGATTAACGTGTCACACTCGATGTTAGAGCGAGAGTTTTTCGCTTTTGGTCCGAAGTGTACGATACCACGGTAAGTTACTTTACCACCATGCTTCGCAATCGATTTAGAAACGATTGTTGAAGACGTGTTTGGTGCTAAGTGAATCATTTTCGCACCAGCATCTTGGTGTTGGCCTTTACCAGCAATCGCGATAGATAATGTTAAACCACGAGCGCCTTCGCCTTTTAAGATAACTGCTGGGTATTTCATCGTTAATTTAGATCCGATGTTACCGTCAATCCATTCCATCGTTGCGTTTTCTTCACAAACCGCACGTTTTGTAACTAGGTTGTATACGTTGTTCGCCCAGTTTTGGATTGTTGTATAACGGCAATATGCATCTTTCTTAATGATGATTTCTACTACCGCACTGTGAAGTGAGTTAGTAGTGTAAACAGGTGCTGTACAACCTTCTACGTAGTGTACGTGTGCGCCTTCGTCTACGATGATAAGCGTACGCTCGAATTGCCCCATATTTTCAGAGTTAATACGGAAATACGCTTGAAGTGGTGTATCAACTTTAACACCTTTTGGAACGTAGATGAATGATCCACCAGACCAAACTGCAGAGTTTAATGCAGAGAATTTGTTGTCTGTTGGTGGGATTACTTTTCCGAAATGTTCACGGAAAATATCTTCGTTCTCTTTTAATGCGCTATCTGTATCTTTGAAGACGATTCCTAGAGCTTCTAGGTCTTCTTTCATGTTGTGGTATACAACTTCAGATTCGTACTGTGCAGATACACCAGCTAAATATTTTTGCTCAGCTTCTGGAATACCTAATTTATCAAATGTTGCTTTAATTTCATCAGGTACTTCATCCCAAGACTTCTCAGATTTCTCAGATGGTTTTACGTAGTACGTAATTTCATCGAAATCTAAGTCGTTTAAGTCGCCGCCCCATTGTGGCATTGGCATTTCGTAGAACTTATCCAGTGATTTTAAACGGAAGTCTAACATCCACTGTGGTTCTTCTTTCATACGTGAAATTTCTTCAACGATTTCTTTTGTTAAACCGCGTCCAGCACGGAAAATCGAAACGTCTTTGTCTTTGAAACCATATTTATAATCGCCGATATCTGGCAGTTGCTTCGCCATGTTGGTGTGTCCCTCCTTAGATAACCTCGTTTTTAGGAACCTTTAACATTACTTATCTTCGTTTAAGCCCTTTTCTAACGCTTTCCACGCTAATGTTGCACATTTAATACGTGCAGGGAACTTGCATACGCCTTGTAATGCTTCAATATCTCCTAAATCGATGCTGTCATCGTACTCTTTTCCTAGCATCATGTCAGAGAAAATTTTCGAAAGCTGAAGTGCTTCTTCAATTTTCTTACCTTTTACTGCTTGTGTCATCATTGAAGCTGAAGACATTGAGATTGAACATCCTTCGCCTTCAAACTTCGCCTCTTGCACAATACCTTCTTCTACTTTCATCGTAAGTTGAATACGATCGCCGCAAGTTGGATTGTTCAAGTTAACGGTAACACTATCTTCTAATACGCCATGGTTACGAGGATTTTTATAATGATCCATAATAACTTGACGATATAACGTATCTAAATTATTAAATGACATTTGTGAAATACTCCTTTGTCTTGATTAGCGAGTCAACAAATGTATCAATTTCTTCTTTTGTATTATATAAATAGAAGCTCGCACGTGCTGTTGAAGAAGCTTTTAGCCACTTCATAAGCGGTTGTGCACAGTGATGTCCTGCGCGAACTGCAATGCCTTCTACATCTAATACAGTCGCTACATCGTGAGGATGTACGTCTTCAATATTAAATGTAACAAGACCAGCGCGATGCTTTGGACCATAAATTGTAACGCCATCTACTTCTGATAGTCTTTCTAAAGCGTATTGCGCTAATTCATGCTCATGCTTTTCAATATTATCAAGACCAATTTCTTCTAGGAAATCAATTGCCGCACCAAGTCCGATTGCATTACCGATAATCGGTGTACCTGCTTCAAACTTCCACGGAAGCTCTTTCCAAGTAGATTCTTGTAAATCTACGAAATCAATCATTTCACCACCAAATTCAATTGGCTCCATATTGTTTAGCAATTCTTTTTTACCATATAATACGCCGATACCTGTAGGTCCGCACATCTTATGAGCAGATAGTGCGTAGAAATCACAGTTTAAATCTTGTACATCCACTTTCATATGAGGTGTACTTTGTGCACCGTCAACGACCATAATTGCGCCATTTTCGTGTGCAATTGCTCCGATTTCTTTTACAGGGTTAATCGTTCCAAGTACGTTAGAAACATACATGATAGAAACGATTTTTGTATTCGGTGTAATTGTTTGACGAGCATCTTCTATTGAAATTGTCCCATCTGGTTGAAGCGGAAGATATTTTAAAGTTGCACCAGTTTTCTTCGCAACTTGTTGCCACGGAATGATATTACTATGGTGCTCCATGTAAGAAATAACGATTTCATCGCCCTCTTTTACATTTTCAAGACCATAGCTAGCTGCTACTGTATTTAATGCAGTTGTCGTTCCGCGTGTGAAAATAATCTCTTCCATTGATTTCGCATTGATAAACTTGCGAACTTTCTCACGTGCACCTTCATATGCGTCGGTAGCTTTCGTACCGAGCGTATGAACACCGCGATGCACGTTAGAATTGTATTCTTTATAGTAACGCTCTAACGTTTCAATGACTTGAATTGGTTTTTGAGAAGTTGCTGCACTATCGAAATAAACAAGTTGTTTGCCGTTCACTTTTTGATCAAGAATTGGAAACTGTTTGCGTATTTCATGAATATTCATTAGCGAACTTTCCTTTCAATTACCTCAACAAGCTGTGCTTTTACTCCTTCAATTGGAAGCTCATTAACTACAGGTGCTAAGAATCCATGGATGACTAAACGTTCTGCTTCGCGTTTTGGAATACCACGGCTCATCAAGTAGTATAGTTGGACTGGATCTACGCGACCTACTGAAGCTGCGTGACCTGCCATTACATCATCTTCGTCGATTAAAAGAATTGGGTTTGCATCACCGCGAGCTTTTTCATCTAACATAAGAACGCGAGAAGATTGTTGTGCATTTGATTTAGATGCACCGTGTTCAATCTTACCAATTCCGTTAAAGATAGATGTTGCACTATCTTTTTGTACACCGTGTTTTAAAATCCAACCTTCAGAGTGTTTACCGAAGTGAACAACTTTAGTTGTAAAGTTTTGTGTTTGGTTACCACGGCCAATTGTTACTGTTTTCGTATCAGCATATGAACCGTCGCCCATTAAGTTCGTAACGTTCTCTGAAATTGTGTTTCCGTCATTCATAAGGCCTAGAGCCCAATCAATACGGCCGTCGCGTCCTACTGTGCCGCGGCGGTTAACGTAAGTTGTTACATCTTTTGCTAATAGATCAACCGCACCGAATTTCACTTGTGCGCCTTGTTCCACGATTACTTCTGCTACGATATTTGCAATACCTTTAGCATTTTCATTTGCAACGTAGTTTTCTACATAAGTTGCAGTACTGTTCGCATCAGCTACGAATAATACGTGGTTATATACGTTAGCTTCTTCGCCGTCTACTAAGAATACAGCTTGAAGTGGAGTTTCAAGAACAACGTTTTTCGGAACATATACGAATGCACCGCCGTTGATTAATGCAGCATGAAGTGCAGTTAGACGATGCTCGTCTACCTTCACGCCGTCTTTCATTAAGTACTTTTGTACTAGTTCAGCGTGCTCAGTTGCTGCTGTTACGATGTCTGTAAAAATAACACCTTTTTCTTTTGCTTCGTCTGCTAAAGAAACGAATGCAGTTGTACCAGTACGTTGCACTAATACGCTGTTATTTTCATCGATTAAGTTTTTCACTGCTTCTGGAAGTTCAGTTAAAGAACTTACAGGCTCTTGCTTAGCAGCGTCGCCTTTTCCGATAAAGTCCCATTTGTCAATTTTCGTTTTATCAGGCGTTGGCATTGGAAGTTCAGTTGCTTGTGCAAGAGCTTGTAAGCGGAACTCAGTCAACCAAGCTGCTTCGTTTACTTCGCTTGCGCGTTGACGGATTGTTTCTTGATCGAAAGGTAATGTACCGATTGTCATGTTTATGCTCCTCTCTTACGCTTCTTGCTCTGTTGTTTCGTCTTCAATACCTAATTCTTTTTTAATCCAGTCGTAACCTTCAGCTTCTAGACGTTGTGCAAGCTCAGGGCCACCAGATTTAACGATACGACCGTTCATCATAACGTGAACGAAGTCTGGAGTGATGTAGTTTAATAAACGTTGGTAATGCGTAATCATTAGGCAACCGAACTCTTCGCCGCGCATTTCGTTAATACCTTTAGATACAACTTTTAATGCATCGATATCAAGACCTGAGTCGATTTCATCTAAGATTGCGATTTTTGGCTCAATCATCATTAATTGAAGAATTTCGTTACGTTTTTTCTCTCCACCAGAGAAACCTTCGTTTAAGTAACGTTGTGCCATTTCTGGATCCATTTCTAGGAATTCCATGTTTTTATCTAATGTACGGATAAATTTCATAAGAGAAATTTCATCGCCTTCTTCACGACGTGCGTTAATTGCAGAACGTAAGAAGTCAGCGTTTGTTACTCCGCTAATTTCACTTGGATATTGCATTGCTAGGAATAGACCCGCTTGTGCGCGCTCGTCTACTTCCATTTCTAATACATCTTCACCGTCGATGATGATGCTACCTTCTGTTACTTCATACTTTGGGTGACCCATAATTGCAGAAGATAAAGTTGATTTACCTGTTCCGTTAGGTCCCATAATTGCGTGGATTTCTCCACCTTTTACTTCAAGGTTTACACCCTTTAAAATTTCTTTGCCATCAATTGATACGTGTAAGTCTTTAACCGTTAATGTAGAACCAGCCATCTCAATACCTCCATTAATCCTATATATACATTTTAAAAATTCCTAAAACGTTCATATTCTCATTTTATTCTCATTCTAATTTTATATCAAATAAAATGATATCGCAAACGACGAAAAAAAGTAACCGTTTTTTCACAAATGTATATAAGTATTTCCTTTACATCTTTCTATGATACACCTTTCTTCTTATTTATATAAAGAAAAAAGGACTGGTAATTTCCCAGTCCTTTCCTTATATTTATTCACTTACCGGAAGTACAGCACCTTTATATTCTTTATTAATAAAATCTTGAATTTCTTTTGAATGTAGCACTTCTACTAGCTCTTTAATTTCTTTTTTCTTCTCATCACCTTTACGAACTGCGATGATGTTTGCATACGGAGAGTCTGATCCTTCAATCGCAATTGCATCCTTCGTTGGATTTAATTTTGCATCAATTGCATAGTTCGAATTAATGAATAAAGCATCTCCCTCATTATTTTCATACAACTTCGGGGAAAGTCCAGGTTCAACATCTGTTTTAAATTTTAAGTTTTTCGGATTTTCTACTACATCTTTTACTGTCGCCTTAACAACATCTACACCATCTTTAAGCTTAATCACGCCGCCTTTTTGTAACAATGCTAACATACGGCCTCGCTCCGCTACGTTATTACTCATAATCACTGTCCCGCCATCCGGTAAGTCTTTTAAGCTTTTATATTTCTTAGAATAAATGCCCATAGGCTCTAAATGGATTTTTCCTGCGTTTACAATTTTATATCCCTTTTCTTGAATTTCTTTATCTAAGTAAGGAATGTGCTGGAAGTAGTTCGCATCAATTTCTTTATCCGCTAAAGCCTTATTCGGCAACACATAATCTTGGAATTTTTTAATTTCTAATTTAATACCCTTTTTCTCTAAAATCGGCTGTGCCTTTTCTAAAATAACAGCGTGTGGCACGTTAGAAGCTCCCACAACAAGCTTATTCTCCTCTTTTCCTCCGCAAGCAGCTAATGTAAATACAGACAACGCTGTAACAACTGACAGTAGAACCTTTTTCATATGATTTCCCCTTCTCCCCAATGGTTATGTAGTTATAAAAAGAGCCGGCATACACCAGCCCTTTTCAGCAATTATTCTTTTACAGGAACAACTGCCCCTTTATATTCTTTATTAATAAAGTCTTCAATTTCTTTAGAATGCAATACTTCTACAAGAGCTTTAATCTCTTTCTTATCTTTATCGCCTTTACGAACAGCTACTATGTTTGCGTATGGTGAATCATTTCCTTCAATTGCAATTGCATCTTTTTCCGGATTTAACTTTGCATCAATTGCATAGTTAGAGTTAATTAAAACAGCGTCGCCTTCTTTATTGTTATACACTTGTGGCAATAAACCAGGCTCGATATCCGTTTTGAATTTTAGATTTTTCGGATTATCTGCAATATCTTTTGGAGTTGCTTTAACTGGATCTATTCCGTCTTTAATTTTTAAAATACCTTCTTTTTGTAAAATTGCTAAACCACGTCCATGGTCAGCAACTGAATTACTCATAATAATTGTCGCTCCGTCCGGAAGCTCTTTTAAGCTCTTATACTTTTGAGAGTACACACCAATTGGTTCTAAATGAATTTTTCCTGCTACTTCAAAGTCATATTTTTTATCTTTAATTTCTTTTTCTAAATACGGAATGTGCTGGAAGTAGTTTGCATCTAAATCCTTATCCGCTAACGATTTATTTGGTAATACGTAGTCTTGGAATTTTTTAATTTCTAACTCAATTCCTTTTTTCTCAAGTAACGGTTTTGCCTTTTCTAAAATAACAGCGTGCGGTACGTTAGAAGCACCCACAACAAGTTTCTTTTCATCTTTATCTTTCCCGCCACAAGCAGCTAATCCAAAAATTGAAGTTGAAATAAGTGCCGTAAGTAACAATTTTTTCATTTGAAACATCCTCCCGTTTTTCATTATCGTTTATCTATTCGAGTCGTTAAACTATCACCAATCCACTGAATTAAAAATACAACTAGTAATACACAAATTGTCGCAACGATTGTTACATCGTTATTCCCTCTTTGGAATCCTTCTAAGTAAGCAAGTGTTCCAAGGCCACCAGCACCAACAACTCCTGCCATTGCTGTATAGCCTACTAAAGCAATTGTCGTAACCGTAATACCAGATACTAATGCTGGTAACGATTCTGGAATTAACACTTTCAAAATAATTGTGCTTGTTTTTGCTCCCATTGCTTTTGAAGCTTCAATTACACCTTTATCAATTTCGCGAAGTGCGATTTCAACCATTCTCGCGTAGAATGGTGCTGCTCCAATAATTAAAGCCGGCAAAGCTGCACTTGCTCCAAGAATTGTTCCAAGAAGAATCTTTGTGAATGGGATTAATAAAATAATTAAAATGATGAATGGTATAGAACGGAATATATTTACGAATGCTCCAATCACCGTATTAATTGATTTGTTTTCCCATAAATTATCTTTTGCTGTCATGAAGAGTAACAATCCTAAAATGAGTCCTAAAACAAATGTCGCAAGAGCTGCGATTGCCGTCATATATAACGTTTCACCAGTTGCTTCTAACATTTGATTCCAATCAACATTTGCAAGTAACTTATCCATGTGCAATCACCTCCAGCTCTACTTGATCTTGATGAATTCCTTCTATTGCTTGCTGAATCGCTGTTTCCTCACCATTTAAATGCACAACTAAACTACCGTAAGAACCGTTATTCGTTTGTGCGATATTTCCTTGCAAAATGCTAACTTCTATATCACTGCGTTGCATCAATCGTTGAAGCACTGGTCTTTCTACAGCCTCACCGATAAACTGCAAACGAATTACTTTTCCATCTGGATATTTTTCAATTAAACTTTCAATCGTTTCATTTGTATCTTCAGAATCCGTTAACTGCTGTACAAATCGTTTCGTAATATCTTGCTTCGGATTACGGAATACATCAAGTACTGGACCTGTTTCTACAATCTTTCCTTTCTCCATTACCGCAACACGATTACAAATCTTTCGAATTACGTGCATCTCATGTGTAATGAGTACAATTGTTAAACCAAGGCGCTTATTAATGTCTAATAGTAAATCCAAAATTTGATCTGTCGTTTCCGGATCAAGAGCTGACGTTGCTTCGTCACATAAAAGCACTTGTGGATTGTTAGCTAATGCTCTTGCAATCCCAACGCGTTGCTTTTGTCCCCCACTCAGCTGAGATGGGTACGCGTCTCCTCTTCCTTCTAATCCAACAAGATGAATTAATTCATCAACACGTTTTCTTCTCTTCGTTTTATCAACACCTGCAATTTCAAGTGGAAACTCTATATTTTCACGTACAGTTCGTGACCAAAGTAAGTTGAAGTGCTGAAAAATCATTCCGATTTCTTGCCTTGCCTTACGAAGTTCACTTCCTGTAATTGCTGATATAACACGATTCGCAATTGTAATTTGGCCAGAAGTCGGTTTCTCCAACTGATTGAACAATCTAATTAAAGAACTTTTTCCAGCGCCACTATATCCGATAACACCAAATATTTCACCTTTATCTATTTTTAAATTGGCATTATCTACAGCAGTGACATCACCGCTTTTTGCTTTATATATTTTCTTTACATTCTCTAATAGAATCATGGTGTATCACCCCTTTTTTAAATAAAAAGCGCAAGCGGCTCGTTTAGAACAAGAGGGCGTTTGAATCCCTGACGTAGAGGCGCTTTTTGCCTCATAGGAAGGGATGAAACGACCGACTGTTCTAGCCGCTGGAGCTAGATTTCATAAAGATTTTAGGTCGACTCCGCAATTTTTTATTTTTAATGCGTGTAGTCCACTGTTATCATTACTTTTATTATTTGAATGTCCTCCACATTCAAACAATAAAAAAACCTTTCTGCTTTAGAGAAGCAGAAAGGTTTTTATGCGTATATAACAACATTATCCCTCTCTCTCATCTCTCAAAGCATTTGCTTTGCAGGAATTGGCACCATTTCAACATAAGTTGACGGTTGCCGGGCTTCACAGGGCACAGTCCCTCCACCTCTCTTGATAAGAGAAATCAGATTCAATTTTCGTCTGATTTGAAATTTATGAAATTGTCTATATTTTATGACTTGAATTGTATCAATATACACTCACCATGTCAACAGAAATTTTCGCAAAAAATGAAACTTCAGAATTTTAAGCACCTACTGACATCGGTTTACATATATGAAACATCGATTCCACTAATAACATCGTTCGGTACGTTCCCGAATATTGTACACGTCCATCATTCATTAGCATTTGCAATCGTACATTTCCATTCACCAATTGTTCTATATCCTTTTCATCTAAGCAAATGATTTGTTCCGTTCCTCTTTCCTCATGTACCAACTCTATATAATCTCTTGAAATTTGTAACGAACAACTTTCATCTCCAAAGCGAAAATTAACAGTTTTTTCTTCTTGTCTTAAAAGCGGTTCTAAATGATATTGACCATTAGCGTAATTTACAAATGATTGAAGCAAAGAATATAATCTCACCCTAAATCACATCCTTCATATCACTTTCTATTACATACCATTCCCTCTCACTAAAGAGCAATCCTGTTATTTTCGCTCGACAAATACTGTATCCATCCTGCATCTCGACATATTTCCCAAGAAATATGTCGAGGCGGCAAAATTTTTGCCGCCTACTTTAATTCCGTATATAAATATTCAACCGAATGAAATGCGTATATCTTCTTCATCAGTGTCCCATTTTCAAAAACAAGTAAACAAGGTACACTTTCAATCCCATACTCTTTTGCTAAATGCGGAGCATAATTTAAATCTAACATCCCAATTTTCAAATCTTCAATTGTCATCTCAACCACTGTTAACATCTTTTTTGCTAATTGGCATGTTCCACACATTGGAGTATATACATATAATACTGTTTTTTCTTCGTTCTCTATTAGGGCTGTAGCTTCGGCTCCTGTCCAATCAATCACTTCTATCATTCCTTACCGTAAATATTCTGTATAAACGTCAATGTCGGCTCCCCATAATACATTTGCTAAGTGTGTAGATGGCGCAGTTGCCACTTCTCGGTACGAGCGATCAATATAGATATGCTCGGCTTGCGGGAATTCTTTTCGAAATTGTTTCCTTAACTTTTCTCCAGCATCATCAGCATCCACTAGCACATACACTTCCTTATCAAAAAACTGATCAACGAGCTCATCCATTTTCGACAAACCAATTGTACCATTTGTACAAACAATTTCCACCGGTTCACGAATAATAGATTCAATCTTTCTTCTATCTGATGTACCTTCTACAATAATGACTTTTTCTACATAAATCATATGTCATCACCCGATCACCATATACTATATAACCTTGAACTTAGTATATAGTATATTCGTTATTTTCATGTTGTTTCCTGTTTATTTTTGCAAAAGAAAAGCGGAACCGACTGCTTAGCCCTGTTGGCTAAGGTTCTTTCGCACAGAAGACGCTTTTTGTCTTCTCGTGCGGAAGGTTCTTAGACATGAAGGGCTAGGAGGTGGAGCTGGACAATGAAAAGCACAAGCAGCTCGTTTAGATTGTGAAGACTTATGAAACCTTACCACAAAACAGTTTTTCTCATAATAGCTTATTTATTTACATATAACTTGAATTTCATTATTTCACAAAAAATAAAAAAGGACAGCACAAAGGCTGTCCTTTAGTCGACTATAATTAGTCTTGGTTTGTCATTTCTGCATATTTTTCTGCAGTTAATAACTTCTCAACTTGGCTTGCATCAGAAAGTTCAACTTTAACCATCCATGCACCCTCGTATGGAGATTCGTTAACAAGTTCTGGTTGGTCACTTAATTCTTCGTTTACTGCTACAACTTTACCGCTTACAGGTGCGTATAACTCAGAAACTGTTTTAACAGATTCTACGCTTCCGAATGGCTCGTTAGCTTCGATTGTTGCACCTACTTCAGGAAGTTCAACGAATACGATATCGCCTAGCTCACCTTGTGCAAAGTGAGTGATACCGATAACAACTTCATTACCTTCAGTTTTTACCCATTCGTGTTCTTCAGAGTAACGTAAATTATTTGGAATGCTCATGACTGTACCTCCAGTGAATGTATTAATTATGTAAAAATACCTTATTGGTACTTTTTCCACACACTTTCAAACTGCTCTTCGTTAAAACCAAGTGTTACATTCGTTCCATCTGTTACAATTGGACGTTTAATCAACATGCCATCAGATGCTAAAAGCTCATACATTTCGTCTTCGCTTGCATCTTTCAACTTATCTTTTAGACCAAGTTCACGGTAACGCATTCCACTTGTATTAAAGAATTTTTTTAATGGTAATTCACTTTTTTCATGTAAATTACGTAAATCTTCTTTTGATGGTGGATTTTCAACAATATGAATCATCTCATATGCTACATCGTTTGCCTCAAACCATTTCTTTGCCTTTTGACATGTGCCACACTTTGGATATGAATAAAATGTTACTGTCATAAATTCACCTACTTTTTTACTAACCTTTACCTTTATCATATAGAAAACGTTTTATTATTTCAAACCATTATTCGCTAAACTTTTACTTATTTCGTGATAATTTTTAATAATCCTGCGAATTTTTCTTATTTTTCCGCCATTTGTTAAGAAAAAAATAAATATATAAATTTTTTAGATTCTGCACCAAACATATATCTTAAACAAGCGTTTGATTAATTCTCCATTTTCTTTCTTAACCTTTGAACTACAGGAGTTTCTTTCTACCGAACATACAGCTTAAACAAACGTTTGATTAATTCTCTATTTTTCTTTGTTAACCCTTGAGTTACATCGGTTTCTTCCTACCGAACATACAGCTTAAACAAACGTTTGATTAAAAAAATAAGAAGCCTCTTTTGTAGGCTCCTTCATTATCTATTTAAATAATCTGCAATTGTTTGAAATACGACGATATACATATTATGAATACTTTCTTCTGTATTTCCACCATTCGATAAACCAATTGCCCATTGTTGTCCTTCACCACTTCCGATATTCGCAAACCCTTGCGTATACATAGCATTTACATCTTTTCGGGCACTGTTATACTCTATCCCTTTTGTAATAAAAATCGAATATGATTTATCTTGTAAACCGATAAAAAACACTGGTTTCTTTAGTGATGAAAATACATTTTTATATTGCTCTGTTGAGGCTTCTTGAAAGTGATCTTTCATTATTAGAAAACCATCTACTTCCTTAGATTTCTTTCCCAGTTCCTCTAACTTCATTTCCTCAAACTTTACATTCCTAAACGTATCTTTCGGCTTTTCTCCAACAACTCCAATTACGAGTGCTCTTCCGTTATATTCTAATTTTTCTCCTTCGTTATTCTTTGCACACCCAGCACCTACTAGGCATAACAATATAAAAACTAAAAAATATGATAAACGCTTCATTTAGCACCCTCTCCCTTCTTTTTAGTCAAGTGACAAAAACGTAAGGTTAATTCAAGAAAATGTAAGTAAAATCGATAGCCCAATTCACGTTTCTATATTATAATCAATTGAATTTACTTACATTACTAAACATAGGAGATCAACATGAAGAAATTTAAACTTTCATCTTTTCTTCCGTTAAGTTATATACTTCTACTCGTACTCGTAAGTCCCCTTTACGACGTATTAAATAAATCGACTGTTCACGCAGTAGACGTTACAACTGTAGTAGATGATTGGATTCCATTTGTAAAAGCATTTATTATTCCTTATTTACTTTGGTTTCCATACTTATACGGCGCACTTATTTATTACTGCTTCGCTGACCGAAAGCAATATTATGTCACTTTAAGTAGTGTTATTTTTGGAAAGCTTGCTTGTTTTTCTATTTATTATTTTTGGCAAACAACTGTACCGCGTCCGACTGTCGTTGGAACAGATGTATTTTCTGAACTAGTTCGCTATATTTATAGTATCGACCAGCCAGTAAACTGTTTCCCTAGCATTCACGTTCTTACTACATTTGTAATTATGTTAACTGCCTTTAAGCGTAGAGAACAACATGCTTTTGAATATTACATCCTTACTTTCTTCGGTACACTTATTATTTTATCAACGCTATTTACGAAGCAACATGCCTTTGTAGATGCCGTTTCTGGAATGACACTTGCAAGCATACTTTACTTCGGCGTTCAACTCTTATTGGCCAAAGAACCAATAAGAGTTCCAGTAAAACAAAATCATAGAATGTAACATAACAAAAAAGCAGACTGTGGCTTCTCAGTCTGCTTTTATCTATTATTAAGGAGATTTTCAATTTAAGATTGCGGTACAGTCATATCACCAGAATGAATACGACCTGCTTTTTTAAGAGCAATGTAAAGTATATAAGAAACAGCTACTGGAATGACGATATAAGTAATTACCATCGCCGGGAGAACTTCCCATCCTTGGCTGGAAATTAAATTAATTGGTGCGATAAGAGAACTTAATCCAAGACCTGCAATTTCTTTTCCTGCTTCCAGTTGGAAAATTAATGCGGATACCGGACCGACTATAGCACTGGCGACGACAGTTGGGACGAGAATCATTGGATTTTTAGTGATATTTGGCAACTGTACTTTCGGAGTACAAAGTGCTTGAGCTAATATGCCACCTAAATTGTTTTCTTTTGCTGAGATGACAGAGAATCCGATAAACTGAGCGACGCATCCGGCAAGAGCTGCACCACCTGCAACACCGTCTAAGCTAAGTGCGATCGCTAACGCAGCTGATGAAGCTGGAGAGATAAGTAATAGTCCCCAAACTACTGCAATGACGATAGAAGCGATAAACGGGCTACCAGCTGAGCTATCTTTAATGAACGCTCCAACTGCATTTAAAACAGGAGTAATATTATGAGATAACCAAATACCAACTAAACCAGAACCTAATATGGCCGCAAATGGAACGAGCATCATATCTAAAGCAGTTTTTCCGCTTAAACGTTTACCAATATATACAGCTAAAGTTGCTGTTAATAATGCACCGATTGGCTCACCTGTTTTAATAATTAGACCAGCTTCAGTAATTGAAATGGATCCGGCACCAATCGCTCCGGCTACCATCGCCGAGAAGATTACAAGACCGTTTGCACCGAGCATAAAAGCAATGCCGGCACCAATTGCCGGTGCCATTAGTGATTTTGCAACAACTCCGATTGTAATAAGTAATGGTATATCAACAATTCTTCCTATATTTTCGATCAGTAAACCAATTCCGAGGGATACGAAAATACCTTGTGCGATTCCAGCAGATGCTTTAAATACACGAGACATTATATATTCCTTCATTTGTTTCACCTTCTTCTATAAGTTAGTAACCAATTGTTTTCATATAATCACGTAAAATATCGTTTGATTTTGCGAATCGAGATTCTTCATCCTCTGTTAAATTGAGTTCTACAACTTCTCTTATACCGTCTCTAGTAATAATAGCTGGTACTCCTGTACAAATATCGTATTCACCGTACTCACCATCTAAAATGGCTGATACAGCAATGACACGGTGATCATCGTTAAAGATTGAACTCGCAATATACGCTAGAGAGTTTCCGATTCCGTAATAAGTAGTTCCTTTACGTTTATAAATTTCCCAGCCAGCTTTTGCAGTCTTCTCAACAATTTCATCTAAATCTATTTCTCCAAATCGTTCTTTTTGTTCTTCTAAAATTTGCAGAATTGGCTTTCCACCAACAGTTACATGAGACCAAGCAACCATTTGAGAATCACCATGTTCTCCTAATGAATACCCATGAATACTACGAGGGTCTACATGTAGCATTTCAGATAAAATTGTTCTTAAGCGAGAAGAATCTAGTGATGTACCAGTACCGATTACGCGATTTCTAGGTAATCCAGATAATTTCCACACTTGATATGTAATAATATCAACTGGGTTCGATGCAAGTAAGAAAATACCATCAAATCCACTTTCCATTACGCCACCAACAACACTTTCCATAATCTTCGCACTCGCTCCTAAAGTATCTAAGCGACTTTGCCCTGGTTTTGGTGCTGGCCCTGCTGTAATAATGACAATGTCCATATCTTTGCAGTCTTCATAGCTTCCTGCATATACTTTTGTTCTTGTATTTGTAAAGTTAATGCAATGTGATAAATCCATTGCTTCCCCAACTGCACGTTCATGATCTATATCAATTAATAATAGCTCTTCGCAAATCCCTTGATTTACAATGGAATACGCACAACTTGATCCAACTAATCCAGTACCGATAATTGCAATTTTTCTTGTATGTCTTTTCATAGCAATCTCTCCTAATTGATCATATAATCTATTTCTTTTGTTCTTTACATTCTTAATTATAGAGGTTCCCACGATAGAAACCATGGATACTTTGTGAAATATTGAACAAAGTTTTTGTCCTTTTTGTGAATTGTTATATTCCATTTTCGTCATATTTGTTACAACTGGAAAAATATTTATTATGTATTTATTGACATATACAAAAAGAAAACGAGCGAATAAATTCGCTCGTTTTCTTTTTCCTGTTATTCCGCACTTAATTGACTTTTTAATTGCTGTACAATCATTGGATTAGCAGGTGCTGCCGGTTTGTAATAACTCTTTTGCTTTGCGTACTCATACATATTACGTTGGCGCGCCTCGTCTTGATTACGAATTTGAATTAACGTTTGATGTAACTGTTCATTATCAGACTGAGCAATATAATTTGCATAGCTTGTTAAACTTGCATTTAATCCTGCTAAATAATCATTTACCATATCTTTTTCATTCATCTTTCTCTTCCTCCTATCCTAGGAAAGTCATTAATTGCTGTTTCGTATTTCGTGCATCTTGCGCATCTTTTTGTAGCATTTGTTTCAGTTGTGGATCTGTACACGTCTGTGCATACTGCTCCAACTTGTTAATAATTGTTGCGTGTCCACCAATTAAATGACGTAAGTTTTCTACTTCAAGCTCTGTTAAATTTTGCATGGAATACTCCTACCTTTCTTTATTCGTTCACTGTTAGTATTTAGCTATTTTTTGATTGTATACATGAATTAACTTTTTTACGTGCATACAAAATAAAAGATGAATAGCTAAGCCATTCACCTTTTATACTGGTTATGTATTTATTTTTATAGAGATACAATCATACTTATACTCACAAGTAAGTTCCATACAATGTGTAAAATAATACTAGGTATAATAGATTGCGTCTTTTTGTATAACATTGCAAATACCATTCCCATAATCGTTGCTGTAATTAGAAGCCCCCCATGAAGAAGTCCAAAAATGAAGGAAGAGATAATGATACTAACTAAAAAATTATATTTCTTTTCTAAAAATCGATATAAAATACCTCGAAATAGAATTTCTTCTTTAACCGGCGTAATGATAGCAATACTTAACACATATATAATACTTTGTATGTTATTTTGAAGTCCTAAACCTCCTAATTGTTCCTTTTGTTCTGCTGCACTTTCAAAACTAAACACATGTAACATTAAATATTGTGATACTGCAATGATAATAAAACCAATTAATAGATATAAATATGTCTTCCCATTCTTCAAAACGGATACATCCCAAATGTATTTAATAAAATGAAGAACTGGTTTATAAGCTAATAAAACGATAGCAACAACAATTGCATCGAATAAGAGTAAGTAATATCCTTCTAATTTAGTACTTAATGCTTCTTCTCCATAAATCTCAAAGGCTAAACCAAGAAATAATCCTCCTAGGAGTGAAATCCCTATAATCATTGCTATCATTACAAATAGATTTTTATATGTTATATTCTCGATTTTTCTTTCCACACTATACGCCTCTAACACTGTTTTACCCACAGTATCCCTCCAGTTATTCTCATTTATCTCATTAAAATCCTTTAATTTAAATATAAAGATAATATAACAAATTTTACAAAAAGAATAATATGCAATTTTACATATTATGAAAACTTTATATTTTATAGTTTTAGGAATAGAATTGCTATGCAATGATTATTATATGAAATTTCAAAAAATACTTCCTATCCACTATAACCCTCGCATCATATAAAACTTATTAGTTAAAGGAGCAATGAACATGAAAACACATGACTTCCTTACAGAAATCCAGAAGGGCTCTGAGCCTAGTCCATATCAAGATTCTATTGCTTTTATTTTCGTTTGCCTTTCCGTAGTCATATACACATTTTTCAAACCTGCTAAATAATATCATGTAATGAGAAAAAGCCTACCGCTCTTTTCGAATCATATGCACTAAAAAACCTTAGAATCACTTCTAAGGTTTTTGTTTGCCTCGCTTCTTATTCACGTAACCCTTTAATAAACGTTTCCAACAATACATGTAAACTTATATCTAAATCTAACGGCAAACCAAATCCGCCCTGTTGTTCAATCGAAGCAAATCCATGACAAATACTTCTGAATCCGCGTGTCGCATGAAGTGCATTCTCTCCTTCTAAGCCATACTGTTGTAAAACCTGAAGACAAAGCTTTACAATCCCGTCACCTGCTTTTCTTACTTCTTCATCTCGTAAAAAAGTTGCTTCATATAGTCCAGGATGTTTTCGGACAAATGCTACATACGCTTCTCCTAAAGCATGAATTGCTTCATCCATCCGTTTATCCTCGGCAGCTTCTTCCAGTCTGTTATGCAGCTTTTTAATTCCGTAAATGCCAAGATTTTTCCGTACATCTTGTAACCCTTTTACATGATTATATAGTGAGGGCGAACGTACCCCTAATCTTTGCGCTAATGAAGCTAACGTTACTTCTTGTATTCCATTTGTATCTGCAATTTCTGCAGCTGTTTCTACAATTTTCTGTAATGTAAGTCCGATTCTCGGTGACATAAATTACCCCTCTTTCTTACTTTCTATATTCCGCTTCGCTTCTTTAATAGCAAGCTCTATGAAAGCCACTGGATCGTTTATCATTTTTCCATGTCCTGCCGCAAGCAAGGAAGGCTCATATTCTCTTAACTTCTCTGCACTTTGTAATGATATTTCTTTGCTCCACGTTGCCATCGCCGGAAACGGAAACCAAAATTTCATTTGTCCTGAAACAGCCATACCTCCTCTTGTTTGGAATGCATCTCCGACAATCAGAGCTTTATTTCTTACATCAAGAAACGACATGGAGCCTGGCGTATGTCCCGGTGTCATAATCGCAAGAAGCGATCCAACTCGGTCGCCATCTTCTAATAAAATATCAGGTACCGTTTTTATCTTTTTAGGTACACCGCCTTTTATTGGCGTATTCGGTTCATCCTTTTGTAACGTCGTATCTCCTTCTAACAGCTTTCCGTCCCGCTTAGAAATATAGACTGGAACATGAGGAAGTACTTCTTTTAATGCGTCTAATGCACCGATGTGATCATCATGCGCATGTGTTAATACAATCTTAGTAATTGGTTTTCCTATTTTCTCAGCCGCCTGTAAAATACCTTTTGCGCTATATGGCAAAGCCGCATCAATTAAAGTTAAACCAGCTTCTTCCTCCACAAAGTAACAATTCACAGGAAACACTCTTGGCAAAAATGACAATTGATATACCGTTTTTTCATGTATCATCCTCATAGTCCCATCTCCCTTTTCACAAAAACTAATACCATTAGTTTTATTATACTAATGGTATTAGTTTTATGTCACTAAAAAAGTTTTTTTCAAAAAAAGAACAGTAGCCGTATAAACGACTACTGTTCTTTAAAGATATTAAACTGTGTAACGCTCATCTTCTAAAATTTTCGCAGCGATTTCACGTTTCTTCGGAATTACGTTAAGTGGTGTGTGGCGAGTTAATTTACGTAATGATGATAACATCATGCGCAGCATGTCGCCGTTTTCAACTGCGATAAGTGTTTCTTTCGCATCTGCTTCGATTTCGTTAAATGCTTCTTGGCAGAATACTTCAGTGTATAACACTTTTTGTTTATTCTTTTCAAGACCAGTTGTTTTGATCGCTTTTTCTGTACGAAGAACAGCTGATTCCATTGCGTATAGATTGCTTACGATGTCAGCGATATTCACAAGAATTTCTTGCTCTTTATCTAATGCTTTACCGTATTTTTGAGCAGCTAATCCAGCTACCATTAAGCCGATTTTCTTCGCATTAGTTACTAAATACTTTTGAAGTGCTAATGGCTCATCGCCTACTTCTTCTGGCATCATCATCATTAACTCTTCTTGTAATTTTTGTGCTTTTTGAAGAAGTGGTAATTCACCTTTCATCGCTTTACGTAAGAACGTACCTGGTACGATTAGGCGGTTAATTTCGTTCGTTCCTTCGAAAATACGGTTAATACGAGAATCGCGGTACATTCTTTCAATCTCGTATTCTGCCATAAATCCGTAACCACCGTGAATTTGAACACCTTCATCTACTGTATAGTCTAATACTTCAGAACCGAATACTTTGTTTAAAGAGCACTCGATTGCATATTCAGCGATAGAAGCTGCTACCGCTTTACCGTCTTTTACTTCTTCTTCAGATAATGTGCTCATGCGGCTTTCGAATAAACCTACTGTACGATATACAGAACTTTCAGCTGCATATGTTTTTGCTGCCATATTCGCAAGTTTCTCTTGAATTAATGGGAAGCGAGCGATTGGTTGTTTGAACTGTTGACGTTGGTTTGCATATTGTGCTGAAATTTCTACTGCACGTTTCGCAGATCCAACTGTACCAACACCTAATTTATAACGACCGATATTTAAAATGTTGAATGCGATAATATGACCTTTACCGATTTCACCAAGTAAGTTTTCTTTCGGTACTAACGCATCTTCTAAAATTAACGTACGAGTTGAAGAACATTTAATACCCATTTTCTTTTCTTCTGGGCTTGTAGATACGCCAGCGTAGTCTTTCTCTACGATAAATGCTGAGAAGTGCTCTCCATCGATTTTTGCATATACAACGAATACGTCAGCAAATGCAGAGTTTGTAATCCACTGTTTTTCACCATTTAATACGTAATGTGTACCTTCTGCATTTAAACGTGCAGTTGTTTTTGCACCTAATGCGTCAGATCCTGAACCTGGCTCTGTTAATGCGTATGCAGCTAATTTTTCACCAGTTGCAAGTAATGGTAAATACTTTTTCTTTTGCTCTTCGTTACCGAATAATACGATTGGTAAAGATCCGATACCTACGTGAGCACCGTGAGTAATTGCAAAGCCACCAGCGCGAGAGAATTTCTCTGCGATTAACGCTGAGCTTACTTTATCAAGACCAATTCCGCCGTACTCTTCTGGTACGTCAGCGCCTAATAAACCAAGTTCCCCAGCTTCTTTTAAAAGACGAACTGAACGATCAAATTCATGTTGCTCTAAATATTCAAGCTCTGGAAGAACTTCATTTACGATAAAGTCCTCTGTCGTTTTTGCAATCATTTTATGCTCAGATGAAAAATCTTCTGGCGTAAACACTTGATCAATCGTAATCTCATCTACTAAAAAGCTACCGCCTTTAACCGCATTTCCTACTGTTTTTTCCATGAAAATTTCCTCCTTCATATTTTCATGAGCCGCTTCTCTCTTTTTGAAAGAAGCTGGCTCTCCCTTTTTTTATAAACCTTTGTTGCTTCCATTCTTTGCATTGGCAGCGTCTCGTTCTGAGCGAACCGCTTCCACTTTTTTTATAATCCAGTTCCAGTGGCTAAAACAGTCGGTCGTTTCCCCCCTTCCTTTGAGGCAAAAAGCGCCTCTTCGTCAGGGCTTCCAACGCCCTCCTGTTCTAAACGAGCCACCTGCACTTTTTTATAATCCAGTTCCAGCGGCTAGAATGTTCGGTGGCTTCGCTTCTTCCTGCGAGGCAGAGAACGCCTCTACGTCTGAAGCTCCATCCCCCTCACATTCTGAACGAGCCGCTTCCACTTTTTATAGTAATTCAAATACTCCCGCTGCTCCCATTCCGCCGCCGATACACATTGTTACGATACCGAATTGTTCGTTGCGGCGTTTCATTTCGTGAATAAGAGATAGTGTTAGTTTTGCTCCTGTACAGCCAAGTGGATGTCCAAGTGCGATTGCACCACCGTTTACGTTTACTTTTTCTTCATCTAAACCAAGTTCACGAATAACTTGAATTGATTGAGAAGCGAATGCTTCATTTAGTTCAAATAAGCCAATATCAGATAGCTCTAAGCCAGCTAGTTTTAGCGCTTTTGGAATTGCAGCGATTGGGCCGATTCCCATTACTTCTGGTGGCACGCCAGCTACTGCAAATGAACGGAATTTCGCAAGTGGCTTCATGCCATCGCTCACTGCTTTTTCGCGATCCATTAATAGTACAGATGCTGCACCGTCACTCATTTGTGAAGAGTTACCAGCTGTTACAGAACCGCGAACGTTAAATGCTGGACGTAATTTCCCTAAAATGTCTAGCGTCGTCTCTGCTCTTACACCTTCGTCTTGTGCGAAAGTGATTGTTTCTTCTTGCAGTTTATTGTTTGATCCAACAGTACGTAACGTTACATCTACAGATACTGTTTCATCAGCAAAGTTTCCTGCAGCTAATGCTTTCGCAGCGCGTTGATGACTTCTTACTGCAAATGCATCTTGCTCTTCACGAGAAATTCCATATTTCACAGCAACTTGCTCTGCTGTATGTCCCATACCCATATAATATTCTGGAGCCGCTTCTACAAGGCGACTATTCGGACGAACAACGTGTCCCATCATTGGAACTAAACTCATTGATTCTGCTCCGCCTGATAATACAGCTTCAGAGTGACCAAGCATAATGCGCTCTGCTCCGTAAGCGATACTTTGTAAACCTGAAGAACAGTAACGGTTAATTGTAATAGCTGGAACATCGTAAGAAAGTCCTGCTAATCCGCCGATATTTCGAGCCATATTTAAACCTTGCTCTGCTTCTGGCATCGCACAACCGAAAATTAAATCATCGATTGGTCCTTCATAATTCGCACGCTTTAACGTTTCCTTTACTACTAACGCCCCTAGATCGTCAGGACGAACTGTTTTTAATGAACCCCTCTTTGCTTTTCCAATTGGTGTTCTTGCTCCCGCAACAATGACAGCTTCTCTCATGAACGATATCTCCCCTCGTTATTAGTTACGTAATGGCTTTCCTTTTACAAGCATGTGCTGCATTCTTGCTTGTGATTTCATCTCACTTACTAAGCTAATAAATGCTTCACGTTCTACATCTAATAAATATTGCTCATCAACTTCTGTTCCGTACGGTACTTTTCCGCCCGCAATGACATATGCAAGTTTCTTCGCAATGTGAAGGTCATACTCTGAAATGTAACCAGATAAATGCATTGCTTCTGCACCAAGTGCAAGAGTTGCATATCCTGTTTCCCCAACAACTGGTATCTTTTTGCGGATCGGCGCTTTATAACCAGCTTCATATAAAGCAAGTGCTTTCTGTTTCGCATCGTATAGTAAGTGATCACCATTCACACTAATACCATCTTTATCACCTAAGAAGTTATGAGAAACTGCTTCTTGTCCTGAAGTTGAAACTTTCGCCATTGCGACTGTTTCGAACACTTTATTTGCAACTTTTTGCAGATCAAACTCTACACCGTTTGCCATTTTGTTTAAGTGTTTAATGTATAGCTCTTTATTACCGCCTCCGCCAGGGATTAAGCCAACACCAACTTCTACTAAGCCCATATACGTTTCACTAGAAGCTTGAATGCTCGCTGCTGGTAAGCAAACTTCTGTACCTCCGCCAAGCGTCATACCATATGGTGCTGCTACAACTGGCTTAGAAGAGTACTTAATTTTCGTCATTGCATCTTGGAAGTTTTTCACAACTAACTCAATTTCAAAGTAGTTGTCGTCTTGTGCTTCCATTAAGATCATTGCTAGGTTCGCACCAACGCAGAAGTTCTTCGATTGGTTACCGATAACAAGACCTTTATAATTCTTTTCTACTTCATCAACAGCGTAGTTAATCATTTGCGTAATATCCATACCGATTGCATTGCTCTTCGAATGGAACTCTAAGCAAAGGATGCCGTCGCCTAAATCAATTAAGCTCGCTCCGCTATTTTTCTTTAATACACCATTTTTCGCTTTTAATTGCTTAAGAGAAATTGCTTTTTTATTACGCTCGATTAGCTTATATTCGCCATTATCGTAATAGTAGCTATCGCCGTTATCATGTTTATAGAAAGTAGTGAAACCTTTCTCTAACATTTCTTTCACCCAAGTAGGAACAACTACGCCGTTTTCTTCCATCTTTTGAACAGATTTTTCAACGCCGATTGCATCCCACACTTCAAATGGCCCTTGCTCCCATCCGAAGCCCCACTTCATCGCTTGATCAATTGCAACGATATCGTCAGCAATTTCTTTATGAAGTTTTGCAGAGTATAAAAGAGTTGGTGTAATGATGTTCCATAATAACTCTCCTGCACGGTCTTTCGCATATACAAGCGCTTTCAATTTATTCGCTAATCCTTTTTCTTGTTTACTTAACTCTACGGATGCAGCTTTTAATTTTTTACGCGCTTCGTATTCCATCGTTTCAGGATTTAATTCCAAAATTTCTTTTCCTTGTTTTAAGAAGAAGCCTTGACCCGTTTTACTTCCAAGCCATTTTTTCTCAAGCATGTCATGCATGAAAGCTGGTACTTTAAATACATCACGCTCTTCTTCTTGCACATTTTCATATACGTTATTTGCAACGTGTACGAATGTATCTAAACCGACAACATCTAATGTGCGGAACGTTGCGCTCTTCGGACGACCAATAAGTGGGCCTGTTACAGAATCAACTTCCCCAATGCTATAGCCGCGTTTTACCATCTCTTGAAGAGTAACAAGTAAACCGTACGTACCGATGCGGTTTCCAATAAAGTTTGGTGTATCTTTTGCGATAACAACGCCTTTTCCAAGAACGTCTTCGCCAAATAGTTTCATGAAGCTTAATACTTGTGGATCTGTTTCTTTCGTCGGTATTACCTCTAGAAGTTTTAAATATCGTGGTGGGTTAAAAAAGTGTGTGCCTAAGAAGTGTTTCTGGAAGTCGTCTGAACGACCTTCTGCCATTTTTTCAACTGAAATACCTGACGTATTCGAGCTTACGATAGAACCCGGTTTACGAACCGCATCTACTTTTTCAAATAGTTTCTTTTTAATATCTAAGTTTTCAACTACTACTTCAATAATCCAATCTACATCAGCTAGACGCTCAAGGTCATCTTCTAAGTTACCTGCTTCAATCAGTGCTAAATTCCCTTTCACTGTCAGAGGAGCTGGTTTTTGCTTTAATAGTTTTTGCACAGCCGTATTACTAAAACGATTTCTCACACTTTTATGTTCTAATGTAAGTCCCTTCGCTTCTTCTTCTTTCGTAAGCGCAGGTGGTACAATATCAAGCAATAATGTCGGAATACCAATATTAGCTAAGTGTGCCGCAATTCCCGAACCCATTACGCCTGAACCTAGAACAGCAGCCTTTTTAATTTGGAACATCCAATTCTCCCCCTATTCTTGAATGAATGCTCATTCAATTTTTCGACATAAGTCGCAATCAATGAGTGAGCCTCTACTAATAAATATATGATACTGTTTAAATTTTCGCAATATATTTATTGATAAAATTTTCTGAAATAAATATTTTTCTTTTATTTGCCCATGCTATATATGTATTTTCTTCACTAAAATACACTTTCCCTTTTTATAATCTGACGAAACTGGAGGAATATATATGGCAAAACTTAAGAAGAACCCTTCAAAGGCTGGAATTAGTGCAGCTAGTGTAACTGGAAACGCAGGTCCGCATAACCACGGTGTTGAAAAAGGACGCCAAGGTAATAACCAACAATATAAAAAGCATAATATGGGCGAAAAATAACGCTATATTTTTGGGCAGAGAACGTGGCATAATGATTAATGGCTGCTTTTTCTGCCCAATTTATTTGTAACAAATGAGGGAATTATAATGAAACGAACAATAGTTATGATTGTAATGATTGCCACACTATTTACAGGGATGATTTTCTTCTCTTATGCACAAAGGCAACAAGCTGTAAGAGCTGATCAACCTAATATTACTGGGCAATATGGAGTTACAATCGATGCAGACACAGGTGAAGTTTTGTATGGAAAACGCGAAGACGAACGCTCTTATCCGGCTAGTATAGCCAAAATGATGACAACCCTTCTTTTACTAGAGAATGTAAAAGAAGATGAAGAAATTACAGTTACAGAAAACGCAATTAAAACAGAAAGTCAAAGTAAGAAAATTAAACTTCGTGCTGGGGAAAAGTTAAAACGTGATGAGGCATTAAAACTGATGCTTATCATTAGTGCAGATCCAATAGCTGAATCCATCGCAGAACATATTGCAGGATCAAAAAATGAATTTGTGAAAATGATGAATGCTAGAGCGAAGGAACTCGGTACAAAGCATGCGACTTTCAAGAATGCAAGTGGTGCTGATGCACTTGGAAATAAAGTATCGCCATATGACATTGCTATTATTACGAAAGAAGCATTAAAGTATCCAGTTGTTTTAGAATATATGAATTCAACACGTACAACTCTACATACTTCAGAACGCTCTCCAAACATCGCAAACTACGGACGAGAAGAACTATATGACGATCCATATGCGATTGGAAGTAAAAGCGGTCTATCAGCACTTGGCAAATATACAGTCGTAACAGTGGATGAAAAAGACGGTAAACGCGTCATTAACGTCGTATTATCTTCTACTCGCGCGCAACTATATCCTGATACGAAGAAAATGGCACATTATGCATTTCAGCAATTAAAATAACCAAGGAGTATTTTCTCCTTGGTTATTTTTTAACCATACCTTTTAATACGAACGCAACGTTTGCTGGACGCTCTGCTAGACGGCGCATGAAATATCCATACCAATCGTTTCCATAAGGTACGTAAACACGCATTTTGTAACCTTCTTTTACTAGCTCAAGTTGACGCTCATTACGAATACCATATAACATTTGGAATTCAAATTGATCCCTTGGAATATTATGTTCTTCAGCAAGTTTTTTTGTATATTCAATAATCGCTTCGTCATGTGAAGCAATTGCAGTATAATTTCCATTTAATAAGTGCATTTTAATAATCTTTTTATAATTGTCATCTACATCTTTCTTGTCCGGGAACGCCACTTCTTCAGGTTCTTTATAAGCTCCTTTTACAAGACGTAAATTAGGTTTATAAGCATTTAAATCCTCAATATCTTTTTCTGTACGATATAGGTAAGCTTGAATAACAGTACCAATATTATCGTACTCAGATTTTAACTGTTTAAAGATATCAATTGTCTTTCCACAGCGTGTATAGTCTTCCATATCAATTGTAACGAACACACCATTTTCTTTTGCAGCTTCTAAAATACGGCGCATATTGTTCATTACGATTTCATCAGAGATATCTAATCCCATAGAAGTCATCTTTAAAGAAAGCTGCGAATCAAGACCTTCTCTTCCAATTGCACGGATCGCTTCAATCGATTGGTTAGCCATTTCATTTGCTTCCGCTTCATTATCAACGAATTCACCTAAATAATCGATTGTTACACAAAGACCTTGCTTATTTAATTGTTGAATGGCAGCTGTCGCTAATTCAATCGTCTCCCCTGCGACGAAGCGACCTGCACCAAAGCGTAAACCGTACTTTTTAGCCAGTTTTGTTAGCGCTTTATTTTTAGATAAGAAAAGAAACGAATTTCGCATTAATTGTTCCATGTAATTCACCCCTATGACTGTAATTTATCTGTTTTTTACCCCTCTTCAAAATTATATCATTGTTTAAAATTATTGGATACAAATAATTATTTAGATAATTTATAAAATACTATAAAAACATTTAAAAACCTATATTTCTGCTTATAAATATACCTGAAATATTTTTCGACATTTAGAAAAATGGAGTTTAATAGGTATAAAATAGGCATGTCGAAAATATTCGACATGCCTATAAAACCCTTAATATTCCATGTAAATTATATAAGGATATTAATACAGAAAACTTGCGATTATATTTACCTCAAGTTTTTTTATTGCTCATTTCGCTTCTCTTCATTCAGCCTTTTAATATCTGTAATTAACTGTACCATCTCTTCTTTCGCATCTGGATAAGTTTCATTCCAATGCTTTACTAAAGCTGGCATCGTCTTAGCTATGTAAGAATACAGTGCCCACTTCTGTACCTGTTCTTTTCTCTCTTCATTGCTCTCTCCAAGTAACAGCTCAGTATATTTCTCCAGTAAACCATCAAACTGCTCGTTAAACTTTTCACTCATTTTATTTACCTCCTATATGAAAAAAGCAGCGAAGATCGCTGCTTTTTCTTATAATTTTGATCGAACAGAGTTTAATTTTTTCTCCATTGTGCTTACTTTATCACGACGATCATCAATACGAATTGTTGTTGCAACGCGCTGCGCACCTTTCGTATATGGAACTTCATGCATTTGTTGTATTACTTCTAGAATGACAGGAAGATCTCCTTCAATAATTGTATTCATCGGTGTTAATTGATACTTCACGCGATCCGCATTTTTCTCTAGCACCTTTTGTACTTCTGCTACATATTCACTAACACTTGGATTACCTGTTCCTACTGGAATAATCGATACATCAACAATTGCCATAGTAGTCTTCCTCCTATAATCGTTTCTTATATATCCATTGTCTATTTTACCGAAATCCTCATCATTTTACTAATATGTTACTCTTCCACTTTAAACTGCTCGACTAATCTTTCTAAATCTCTCATATGTTCTGTCAAACTTTCCATCGTGTGAGCTACCTTTTCTAAATGATTCACCTGTGATTCCGTTGCAGCATGTACCTCTTCAGAAACAGCTGCACTTTCTTGACTCGTACCAGCAATTGTATGCATTACCGCTGTAATTTCCCCTTGCTCATAACCTATGTTATGTACCTCTTCTACAATTTTTTCAACTGAAGTACTAATCGTATTTACAACTGACATAATTGTACGGAACTCCATTTCCGCCTCTGTCGTCACTTTATTTTGCACATCTGCAATGTCTTTCAATTTACTTACAACTTCTACAACCCTTTTTACTTCTAATTGTACATCACCAATCATCATTGTAATTTCTCCGGTTGCCTCTTTTGATTGTTCCGCTAATTTCCGAACCTCTTCAGCAACAACCGCAAATCCCTTACCTTGCTCACCTGCACGGGCAGCTTCAATCGATGCATTTAAAGCAAGTAAATTTGTTTGATCCGAAATACCTTTTATAAGCTCAACAACATTTTGAATCGATCCAACTCTTTGTTCTAACTTATCCGATGCTTCTTCTGTATGAACAACAATCGAAGATGATTGTCCCCTCGTACGGATTAAATTCCTCATTGTATTTAATCCTTGCTTAGATGCCTCTTCCGCTTTGCCAGCCACTCCTTTTATTTCACCAACGGAGCTATTCATTTGTTCTACTGACTCCGCCATATTCTCGAGCTGAGCTGAAACTTCATCCACACTATTCGCAAGAGTAGAAGCTCCTCCGCTCACATCATCCATCGCTCCTGAAACTTCTCTACTAGCCGCTACTGTTTCGTTCGTTAAATAATGTAAACTATTCGTTGATTGTTGCACCGTTGATACGCTGTTTTTAATTTTACTTACCATTTCATTCATTTGTTCAACCATATCATTAAAGTGCTTAGTCAACTCTCCAACTTCATCTTTACTTGTCACTTTCATTCGCAGCGTTAAATCGCCTTCTGCTACTTTTTGCACGTGATTCTTTAATAGTTGCAGCGGTCTTGCTAATCTTCTTGAGAACAAGTAGGAAGCTACGATTCCAACTAATAAACTAATACATGCCATTATAATAACTGTATTTCTCGTACTATTTAATAGCCCATCGATCGTTTCTTTCGGATAAAAGATTCCTATTGTCCATTTCATCGTATCAAATGATTGACTATAAACAACTACATCTTCACCTTTTATTGTAGTGACCGCATATTTTGTTACCTCTTTATTTAAGCTCTTTATAAGTGGCTCTTTAGAAACATCTTTCCCTATCTTTTCTGGATAAACAAGAGCCATATTTTTATCATTTATAATAAACATTTCTCCGTCATTATTGTATTGAATATTGTGAAGCAACTTCTGAATCGTCCCAAGCGATACATCCATCGCAACAACGCCTAATACAGATCCATCTTGAGCTGTAATTGCTTTAGAAACACCTACACTTAACTTTCCTGTTGCAATTTCATAAGAAGGTTGTCCCCAATGGACCTTTTTTACATCAGCCTCTGAATCTTTATACCATGGTCTTGTCGTTGGATCATATCCTTCTGGCACTTGCCCACCTTCAGCAAGATTGGCACTTAATGTTTTTTTATCTTTCGTACCAATATATAAATCTAAAATACCAGGATGATTCTTTTTATACTCCGCAAACTCTTTCGTTAAAAACGCTTCCTCTTCTGGAGTAACCCCACCTTGAAGTATATTACGAATCATCTCACTATTCGCGTAATACCCCATATCTTCATCCGTTCTTTGAACAAATGTCGTAAGTTGCTCTGTCACAAGATCCATCGCATTTTGAGAATACTCGTCTAAGGAACGCACTTCCTTTTCTTTCTGTAATTGATACACAGCTGTACCCAATATTACGAACATCATAGAAATAAGAACTGAAAACACTACCGCAATTTTTAAACGTAAACTTCTTAACATTTCCCCCCAGCATCCCGATACGATAAACTTAACTAAATCTATACAATTCAATAAAATTTACACGAGTTAGTGCTTCATCGTGTTCTCGCAACCCCGAAGGGACGAGGGGTATAACACTCCACACGAGGCAGTATCGTTACCTCCTATTATCAAGCATTTATTTTACCCATCTTGATAAATTTATCGAAGCATTTACATCCCTATCGTGATGGCTATTGCATGAAGCACAACGCCATTCACGAATCTTTAAACTCCACTGTCCTTCTGGTTGAACTGAATGGTCGTATTTAACGCCGCAACATGAGCAAATCTTGCTTGAAGCGAACCATTTATCAGCTTTTACATACGCAATGCCGTACTTCTCGCACTTGTATGACAAACATTGAAAGAAGAAGTTTAATTTTTGAAATGAAAATGCTTTCGATAGTTTTTTGTTTTTTAACAGGTTTGAAATAGATAAGTCTTCCACAACAATTCTCATTGGTTTGGTTTTCACCAATTTAGCTGTTGCTTGATGGATATGGTTATTTCGGATATTCGTAATTTTCCTAGATAACCGCAGGTGCTCAGCTTTCGCTTTTTCATATCCGGCGGATTGAATTTTCACACCTTTTTTAAATCTCCTAGACATATCTCTTTGCGCTGACTTTTTCCTTTTCAAAAGTTTTTTAACCTTAGCATCTTTGTTTATATTTCGTTCTTTCATACCATTAGAAGCTACAAACAGCTCTTTTAAACCAACATCCACACCAATCGACTCATCGGTTAATTCTCGTGATTCAAAGTCTTCTTGGAACCCTACACTCATCCACCAGTGACGACCGTCAAAGGTAACTCTTGGATTTGATGGTTTTTTATTTCTTGGTAGTTGTTGGCTTGTTTTCACTTCTCCAATAGACTGAATATGAACGACTTTCTTTCCTATAACCAGTCTTTCATAATTGGCATAAAATCCTTGAATTAAATCTTTTTTGGATTTATAAGAAGTGTGAGAACCATTTTTGTACTTTTTGAACGAATTTTTTCTCGCCGTATCAAAATCTTTTGAAGCCTGTTTGGGAACTTGTGCATTGATGTCCTTTAACCACTCATATCTCTTTCGCTTCTTGATCTTTGTAAATCGTTTCTGTAAAGCTAACTGTGAAACAGATTTTCCAAATAGCTTATAATATCTATCACTCATTCTTTTACAATAGTTATAAGCGAATCTTGCAGCACCAGCATGGTTTCTAAGCACTTGTTCTTGTTCAGGCGTTGGAATCATTCTAACTTTCTTCGCCAATATCATCAGAATGTAACTCCTTTAATGAAAGATTTGTTCTTCTGAATCGTAGCGTGTTCCACCAGCATTCTCCTGAGACTACTCGGATGCAAACCTGTTAATTCTGATACTTGACTAACTCGTGAAAATTTCATTATTATTCTCACCTCATTGAACCTAACATAGCACGTACGTTCGATATCTTCAATAAAGTTTGATAGATTCAATAAAATTTATCTTGTTCAACTAAGGGCGCAATTCCTTAGCCAGTTCTCTTATGAACTTCTCATGTTTTCACATGAGCGCAGACTATATGTTTATCTACTTAAAGATAGAGGATTTTTCCACCACCATAGGCTTGTGATGTACTCTCGTCAGTTATACGAGATAGTCGTTGAACGTTCATCTTATCACTTTTGACTTAGATGATTCGAGGCGGAAGACCCATTGTTCTAGTGTTTAGGATTTAACCTTGCACCATCTGATTGATTTTTTCTGCTTTCGCGACATTCACGCTCACCATTTCTGGCCACGTTGTAGTTCAATCAGCTTTAGGGATTGCCCGCATTTAACCCTCACTACTAGCCAATCACTTGACTAGCAGGGCTTACTGATATATTTAATTAACTTTCGTTATAATTGGTTAAATAAATCGTAACAGTTAATTACCCTTCTCATTTTAATATAATTATATTAATCATTATATTAAGTATAATAGATAAAATTAAAAAATTGAAATTAATTCTCACCTTAATACAATTAGAAAACGGACTACCACTTGTGCAAAAACAAATAGTTCATTATCCTTAAAATATAATCTCATTCGTTCGGAGGGAACTATGTTACAAAAATTCGGTTTCTCACAATATGAAAGCCAAGCTTATGAAGTTGTCGTATCAAGCAATGAACCATTAGATGCTACAACAATTGTGAAGCATTCAGGTGTTCCAAAAGCAAAAATATATGAAGTGCTAGCACGCCTAATCGATAAAGGAATGGTAATGGATTCTGTTTCAGAAAAGAAAAAATTGTATACAGCATTACCACTAAAACTAGCAATTGAAAAATTAACGACAGAATTCCAATCAAATATTAAAGAACTGGAAACAAATATATCAAAAAAATCATTTACAGATGACCGTGTGTGGAGCTTAAAAATGCAATCTTCTATTCGAGTTCAAAGTAAAGAACTCATTGAAAGTGCACAAGAATCAATCCGTATTTCAGCTTGGAATGATACTCTTTTAGAATATCTCCCTTTACTAGAACAAAAAGCAAAACAAGGTGTTCAAATTGAATCCCTTATTGTTGGAGAAGTAGAAACAGACTTAGAAAACATGCATTTTCTAATCCCAGCTGAAGAACCTAATGCATTAGAGCGCTACTTGCTACTCATCGTTGACGATCGTGAAATTTTATTTGCTGGCGTAGAACAAGAGTCATGGCAAGCGATGAAAACAATGTCACAACCTTTCGTAAAGTTCTTTACAGAATTTTTCTATCACGACGTTGCACTTGCAAAGATCACCCAGAAGCACCACGATCTCTTTATGGAAGATGATGAAATTAAGAGTTTGTTGATGAAGTTGAGATACTAATTAAATAATAAAAAGGAGTCTAATTTTTCACTTAGACTCCTTTTCGTTTTGTTCCTTTATCTCCATCAACAGCTCAATGATTTTCTCATTTTGCTCCACTTGTTTCTCTGAATTTTGATAGATGCAACGAATCCAGCCTAATACAAAAACAGCTACAACTATCGGTAATAGTGTAAGTATTATACCGAATATCGAGAAATTAAACACCATTTTCCCATCACCTCGCTACATACCAATTCTCCATATTCTTACTAAAACCTGCAATTTTTTACAAATAAAAAAAGAACCTATCAAATGATAGATTCTTCTTTCACGAACTGAGTAGAGCGTCCTCTCGTAATCGAGAAAATCGCGCAAAGCAGTGCTAATATAATAAAGCCACCGCCTACCCAAGCATTATACATAACAGATGATTTTTCAATAACAACTCCGCCTACTGTTGAACCAAGTGCAATTCCTAAATGAAGCGCAGAGTTATTTAAACCTTGCTGAATACCAGCGGATTCCGGAGCAATTTCAATTAAATAATTTTGCTGTGCTGGTGAAATCGCCCAGCTCAGCATACTCCAAAGTCCCATCATAATGATGAAGAGCGGGAATGAGAATGTCATTAATGGCAGTATGAAGATTGCACACGCAAATACGATAATGATAGAAATAATACTTTTCTTCGATCCCCATTTATCAGCAAGCCAGCCACCGAATCCGCCGCCGATTACTGCTGCGATTCCGAAAATAAAGTAAAACACACTAATCCAGTTTGCTTCAACATGCATGACATCTTTTAAAAACGGTGTTAAATATGCATACAATGTTAAATGCCCCGTTAAAAACAAAAATGATGTTAACTGTGCACTTACAATTTTTTTATCTTTTAAAGTAGCAAGTTGTTCTTTTATTGATAATACCGATGTCGGTGGTACTTTCGTTAAGAACAATGAAATACAAGCTATTGCCATAACTGTTAATACAGAAATTAATACAAATGGTGCACGCCATCCGTATGCATTTCCGAGTACAAGACCAAGCGGTACTCCAAGTACAAGTGATCCACTAATTCCCATAAAAATGATTCCAATTGCACGCGCACGAAAATGTGGTTCTACTACACTAGACGCAAGTGTTACCGATAGTGCAATAATTAATGAACCACTCGCCGCACAAATAACCCTTGAGAACATTAGCATTCCGTAATTCACACTAAACGCGGAAATAATATTTCCGATTAAGAAAATCGATAATGCTCCAACATACAATGTTTTTCTTTCAAACTTCCCTGTCACAGCTAATAAAACTGGACCTGACAAAGCAAATACTACCGAAAATATTGTTATAAGCTGACCAGCTGCGCTAATAGATACTCCTAAATCATTGGCAACTAAATCGAGCGTTCCTCCTATAATTAACTCAACCGTTCCGACTACGAAAGCCGCGATAGCTAAAATATAAACACGAAAATTCAAGTCTTTCCCCACGCTTTCTATTTTGGTTACTACGACTATAGTAACCAAAATAGAAAGCGGACGCAAGTATAATTTTTTTACAGTAAAAAAGGTAGGCGTATTATACGCCTACCCTTCCATCATTCTGTTTCTTTCTTCTTATTTAAATACCAATACACCGGAAGTCCCGTAAAGACAATTCCAATTGATAAGAAACAACTTACCGGATCATTGATAATTGCACTACCAATTACAAAGAACGAACCTAAAATCGCTACGATTGGTACGATTGGGAATAACGGCACACTATATGCACGCTCTTTATTCTTATTACGTTTTCTTAAAATGAAGACACCAATAAACGTCATTACATAGAAAATATAAATAATGAATACGGAAATCTCAGATAGCTTATTCGGATCACTAATAATCATTAAAATAATTCCTAAAATGATTTCAACAGTAATCGCATTTGCTGGTGTTTTAAATCTCGGACTTTCCTTTGCAATAAACTTAGAAAATGGAAGTTGTCCACGCTCTGCCATAGACATTGGAATACGTGGGAATGTTAAAATCTTTCCATTTAAACAACCGAAAATAGAAACGATAATACCGATACTAATAATTTTTCCGCCATATTCTCCAAGTAACATGCCCGCAGCTGTCGCTGTTGCATTTTCTCCAAGGTCTACAATTTTCGCTGCTGGTAATACATTTAATAACGCCAAGTTAATTAATACGTAAGCAGCCGTTACGATTAAAATCCCTACTGTCATTGCTTTCGGTAATAACTTTGTTGGATTCTTCATTTCTCCACCAATCGAAGCAAGTAAAATCCAGCCGTCATAAGCAAATAACGTTGCTAAAATTGCCATTCCGATACTTTGATTTTCCGATATCGGCACAACTACGTTAAAGATATCGCTATTCCCTTTCCAGAAACCTAGCACAACAATTAACACAATCGGAATCATCTTCCCAATTGTCGTGATTGTTTGAACGATACCTCCGTATTTTGTTCCCATACTATTTACAACGCCAAGGAACACAACCGTTCCAATTGCGATTGGTAAATTCCACACTTTATCTAAATAGAAAAAATTAATCATTAAAGAACTAAAGTATAAACCTAATGTTCCGATAATAGCAGGTCCATAAACAATTGTTTGCATCCAACCTGATAAATATCCCCAAAAACTTCCGTAAATCTCCTCTAAATACGTATACAACCCACCATTTTTCGGGATTTGCGCTCCAATTTCAGCTACTGTTAAACCACTTGCTAGCGTCAACAGACCACCAATTACCCAAGCAAGAATGGCCATATTAGAACTCCCCGAGTAATCTAATACGCTCCCTGGTTTCATGAACACACCAGATCCAATAATCGTTCCTACTACGATAGAAAGTGCTACTGTTAAACCAATTTTGTTCTTCTCATCATGATGCATGCTGCGTATCCTCCTTCCAATCCTAGTGTGATGCAAAAATGAAATAAAAAAACACTCCTCCCTAAAAAAGGGACGAGTGTTGTATTCGTGGTTCCACCCTTGTTTCAATTCGTAAAGTAACACACTTCACCAATTTCTCAAGTCTAAATAACGGTTTTTGCCGGCAAGCAATTACTAGATGCTCGTTCACTGCTGCAGTTCAGAGGTGGTAATCTACTTTTCCGTATTAGGAAGCTCACAGCCAAAGGCTTCCCTCTCTGAGAATCGTAAAAAATTGATCGTGTCCTCATCATTACTTCTTGATGTCGAATTTTGTAGTTATTGTTCATTATATTGAATTGTTAGAAAAAATCAATATATTTTTTATATAACATAAGAAATATTTCTCTTCTTATATTATAACAGAAGGTACGACACTTCTCCATTTCCCTAAAAATGGTATAATCCATTTAGGAGGTGCACCAATAATGATTGCTGTCTTTTGTATCATTGCTACGTTTCTTTCTGTTCTATTCGCTATCATGCATCGGCACAAGTATCCTGGTTATAGCATTTTAGCGGTAGCTATTATACCAGCTGTTTCCTTCTACGTATTGGGTAAATATCAATATACAGAAGTGTTTATCGGTTTTGCAATCTTCTACTGCGTCTTCGGATACATACTAACAATGAAAAGAATTTTATTAAATCATTAAAAGAGACCGATTTCTATAAGTAGAAATCGGTCCTCGCACGTACCTTCCGGTTGCCCCACGAAAGATACATAAATCAATTATTTATCGTCTTTTTTCATAAAAAACTTTTGATGCGGTAAATCAACATTCAATGTCTCTAATTGTTTCTTTTCATTATCTAAAATCGCTTTTGCTTTTGTTTTTGTTGCTTCATCTAATCCAGCAAAGATGTCTTCATGCTTCTCTTTCTCTGGAAGTTTCACACCTAATTTTGTTAATTCTTCTTTTGCTTGCTCATGCGTTAATTTTCCGGATTTCTTTTGCTCTAAAATTGACTTCACTTTTTCTTTCGTCTGTTCATCTAAATTAGCAAGCATATCTCCATGCTTACCTTTCTCCGACATTTTCACGCCTAGCTTTGTTAATTCCTCTTTTGCTTGTTCTCGTGTTAATTTTCCGGACTTTTCTTGCTCTAAAATTGACTTCGCTTTTTCTTTCGCCTGTTCATCTAATCCCGCAAACATTTCTTTGTGCTTACCCTTTTCCGGCAACTTCACGCCTAATTTTGTTAATTCTTCTTTTGCTTGTTCTCGTGTTAATTTACCAGACTTCTCTTGCTCTAAAATTGACTTCGCTTTTTCTTTCGCCTGTTCATCTAATCCTGCAAACATGTCTTTACGCTTCTCTTTCTCTGGAAGCTTTACACCTAGTTCCTCTAACTGTTTCTTTGTATCGTCCATAATTGTTTTTACTTTTTGTTTTGTAGCGTCATCCAAATCCTTTTTCGCCGTTTTTACAGGCTGATCCACTGCTGGAGTATTCGTTGCCGCGAATGCCGGAATGCCGACTCCTCCAATGATTCCGAATGATAACGCACCTGCAATCGCTAAATACCCAACTGTTTTCTTCTTCATAGGAAATTTCCTCCTTCATATTTCTAATGCATGTACACTTTCGTATACAATGCCTATAGTAATGTCGGTTTCTTAACATTTCCTTAACGACTTAACAAAAAAACACCGCTCGTAATGAGCGGTGTTTCTCTATGCTTTTTGTAATTGTAATTCTTCACGTTCCATTATTTTTCTTAATACAATTGTTTGTGTCATTGTAAATAAGTTACCTGTTATCCAGTACAATACAAGTCCTGATGGCGCCGCAAACCCCATAAATAGAATCATTGCCGGCATCATAATTTGCTGCATCTTTAGCATCTGTACTTGTTCTCCAGGTGTGATATTCGATTGGAAAACTTTCATCTGAATAAATGTCGTTAACGCTGCAATAATCGGTAATATATGATATGGATCTGCATGTCCTAAGTTCACCCATAAAAACGAAGATGTGCGAATCTCTTCCGTTCTGCTAATCGCATAATACAAAGCAGAGAAAATCGGCATTTGTATTAATAATGGCCAGCAACCAGCAAGTGGATTCCAACCGCCTGA
Organism: Bacillus cereus group sp. Bce019; assembly: GCF_051781745.1. Lineage (NCBI taxonomy): Bacteria > Bacillati > Bacillota > Bacilli > Caryophanales > Bacillaceae > Bacillus > Bacillus cereus group sp. Bce019. Next base: position 118,031 of record NZ_JBPWJX010000006.1, on the reverse strand, counting down.
TTTCATTAGTTCTGACATTTCTTTTTGATACTGCTTTTGTTTTTCAAGGTCTTTGCTTACATCACCGTATTTCTTCTTTAGCTTCTGCAATTCAGGTTGCATTTTCTTCATTTTCGCTTGGCTACGATATTGCGAAACAGCTAATGGAATCATGGCTGAACGAATAACGAGCGTCATAATAATGATAGCAATCCCGAAGCTAGCTCCAGGTATGTGATGAGCAACAAATTGAATCATAAACGAGATTGGATATACAAAATAATGATCCCAAATCCCCGTACTATGTGCATCAATTGGGGCTGTATTACTGCAACCAGATAAAACAAAAACAAGTAATAATGATAAACTAACGAGCACAGCTCGGTATGATTTTAACATGTTCATTCCTCCAATGTTTCGTAATTATTTAGCGAAACATTGGCGTATACGGACCGACCTCGTCATTCTCTTCACTTGATTCTTGTCTGCGTACAGAACGAATCATTCCATATTTATAAAAAATAGAAAATAGCGGTACATTTCCTGCACTATCTTCACATGTATCAACTAACGCAAAAGCTCTTTGTCTACCGCTTGATGCTTGTTGACGCACAAAGCGAGAAACATTAGCAAGGAAGAAAACTTCTAATAAACAAAGTGCCGTCGTTACAAACGATATATATAGAATTGCATCCTGCAATAAAAATTCCATCGCTTCACATCCTTAATAAGGTCATTTTAGCACATCGGGCAAATATTCTCTATTTCCTTTTATTTTCAAAAAAAGTATTTTGCATATTTTCTCAAGAAAACAATAATTAAGAAACGTTGTATTCGCTTTCTTTAGCATATTCACACACATCAATGAATAGGCTTGATTTATTAGAAATTTATAAAATTTTTGCATTATAATAAAACTATTGCCAGTTTTTGAAAAAACCTTTATTCTCTTCTTGTAATCAAAAATGAATATGGAGATGAAACATACTATGGGTCAACTAGGAGACGCCGATTACGTTCCCGACACCGCCTTTTTATCCTTCCCAGCAGCTAAAACATTTCACTTAGAATTTATGATACAGTTGGTTGTTATTTTTATAGCTTCTATTTTGTATGCAATTTCTATGAATATGTTTTTTATCCCGCATAATATGATTAGCGGTGGATTCGCTGGTGTAGGGATGATTATCGGTTATTTAATGCACTACAATATCGGTGCACTTATCTTTTTACTAAACATTCCTCTTCTTATTTTAAGTCACTTTTACTTAGGCAAGAAGACAACCTTTTTAACAGCTTACTTTGTAGCTGTGTCATCGTTAGCGATGAACATTATCCCGGTACACCAAGTTTCAGACGATATTTTACTTTCTTCTGTATTCGGTGGTGTTATCTGCGGAGCAGCTTCAGGAATTATATTCCGATTTGCTTCTTCAACAGGTGGTTTTGATGTTGTTGGATTGATTGTAGCTAAATATCGAGATGTTTCAATTGGAGCAATCATATTTGTATTCAACTTAATCTTACTTGTAGCAGCAGGTTTTATTTTCGGATGGGATATTACACTTTATACGTTAATTAGTCGATTTGTAGTCAGCAAAGTTATCGACGCTGTGCATACGAAACATATTAAATTAACGATAATGACTATTACAGAAAAAGGCGAGGAAATAAAAAGCGCACTACTACATCACGGCATACGCGGGGTGACAATGGTAGACGCTGTCGGCGGCTATACAAACCATAAGAAAAAAATGATTTACACTGTCGTGACTCGCTATGAGTTAGGCGAAATGAAACGTATTATCCGTCAAGTGGATAACAAAGCATTTATGAACATTACTGAAACAGTTGAAATTGTCGGCCGTTTCAAACGCATATAAAAAGGTTAATAAATTAAAGGGCATAACATATTAGTCATATATAATATGTTATGCCCTTTGTTATTCAACTAACGTACCTTTTAGCATAATAAAATCACTAAGTTTATTACTACAAATCGGAGGATAGCATTCCATATACAATACTATCTGTCCATTCATCTTTATTCCAAAAATCTTGTATGAAATGGGCTTCCTTCCTCATGCCTATTCGTTCACACAATTTTTGTGAAGCTGTATTACGTGCATCAAGATTAGCCTGTATACGATGTACATTACATTCATTAAATAATTTCAATACCAAACTACTTACTGCTTCTGTCGCCAAACCTCTCCCAGCTACTTCATTTAAAAAACTATAACCAATCTCAACAGTGTCTTTCATATTTGTGTACCATACGGATAAATCACCAACTACTTTATTTTTGTATATAACTGCCAAACTTAATATTGTTTCTTTAGTAAGTACATGATTTGCTAACTTCTTATTAAATCTTTTCTGCATGTCTTCATGAGTCCACTTATTATGTAATAGGAACTTACATGTATCATCACTATTATAAATAACAAATACATCCTGTAAATCAGTACTCTTAAAAGGTCTAATTATTAATCTTTCTGTTGTGAACTCCAAGTTAGCTCTCCTCCCTTACATTCATGCTATAAAACATTTTTTATAGTATTTAAGCCTCCTTCTTAGATCTCACCTTGATTACATATTTCATCATAATAAATTAAAATCCTTCTTCCACTAAACTGCACCGTTAATGGTATTTCCTTGCGCTTTTTATTTTTTACACTTATTACAAAATCAGATAATTCTATTATTATGTCCCTAAATGTGTTATAATGAAAGCAGACTCAAAAAAAAAGAGTATATAGACTTGGAAGTTTCTCTTATTTTACAAGCAAAAAGAAACGAGCAGTCGGGTATATTTCAGACACCATACACGTAACGGTTTTAACAACCGATCATCTTAGTTACTCTTCAATGATCTTTTTATAAAAAGATACGTACAATTAAAACTCACTTCAATATACTATACCTACCTTTTTGACTTCCAAATCATCTTATTACATAAGGAGATGAACATATGAATCAATATATACGATATACAATAGCTGTCCTGTTTGCTATTATCGGCGGAACAATCTGCTTCTGGACAAACACACAGCTTGGAGAGAATATCATTTTTAATGGAATTGAAACACTTGTAAGCGCTTCAATTTTAGGCGGATACATTTACTTCCTCTTCAATCCAGAAGAAAACGCTCAAAAAACAATGTTATTAACAATGATCGGAATCGTTGGTGGATGTATTTCCTACTCAATGACAAACTATACATTACCACTTCAATTAAGCTCAGCTTTCTTCCACGGTCTATGGACTTGGTTCATTGCATTCTGCTTAGCAGACGTATTCAACCTATTACAAGACAATGAAGAAGATAGCGGTCGCCAAATCGAAAGTAACTCTTAAGCTGGAAGATACTCTTCCAGCTTTTTTATGTTGGTTTGCATATCCCCGCATCACGATAAAAAGAAGTTACCCTCACGGCAACTTCTTTTCCATATACCCCACTTCGTATTCACTAAAATATATCAACGATTTTTCAAATATATCGATTGTTTCTCCACTTATATCAACGATTTTTTCATTATATCAACGATTCGACGTAGGATATCGATTTACCGACATCCTTCGACACTCAAAACGCACAACATACCCTATACCCCAAGCAACTTACTGCCGAACTCTACGATTAAAAAGATAATTAATAGGATCGCGAGTATCTTTAATGCTACATATGCCACTTTAAAAACAACATAAATGAGCAAGACTATCAAAATAATTGATAAGATTTCCATATTTACTTCCTCCAAGCTTTGCTCTTCTTATCTCATTTTACTCGTCCTAGGCTGTTTATGGAACGGCATAAGATGACATAGAAAAAAGAGGATACCTCACCCTTCGTAAGATACCCTCTCTTTCAGCTGCTTAAACCATTCTCTTTCTAATTGTAAATATCCCATCTCACTCTTCTCGGCGCTCTTTAATTCTTGATCGGCTTTCTTCATATAAGTACGGGACGCTTCCATATTGCCCTCTACATATTTAATAATCCCTTGTGTACGGTAATATCCACTTAAGTCCATTTTTGTAATAGCCTTTGCATGTTCCTTTGCTTCTTGCAAAGAAAGACTATCCATCTGATAAAGGGCTTTATATAAAAGGTACCAACTATGAAAACTACTAACGAAAAACTTATTTTCTTTCGTTACAGGTAGTTGAACAATTCGTTCTATATACGGTATCGCTCTTTCCATTCCCTCTTGATCTGCACGAGCAAAAAAGACGAGCATAAGTCTACTCATTATCTCTCTTATCCCTTTATTCTCTTTTATTTTCTCCTCACTCAATTCTACTAACCTTTCATCCCAATCTTTCGGTCTTTTATAACTAAATAACTCACTCGATATTTGAATCTCATATAAGTGATTTCTAGCTCTTTCATCATCTTTAATTAAAATAAGAAATTGCATCCCATCACTCATAAGCATTCCTTTTATCGGCACAATTGTAACCGCAAAGATTGCAAAATGGAAAAAGGAAAAATATAAAAGATATTGATAATAACTCACCATGTATATGTAACCGGAAGTAATACCAAATAGTAAACTCGTAATCGGTCCACCTAAAGTGAGCCACGCCCACTTTTTTGAAAGATTCGGTGTCTCTATAGAAGGTGGTACTAGTGTTGCAACGCCTCCAAAGTACGCCCACAATTTATTTTCTCGAATGCGTAATTTTCCCTTTTCTTTTTGAATAGTAATGGGTCCTACTGTCATAAATTTAAATGTCAAACCACCTATTACACCAAATAATACATGTCCTAGCTCATGAATGGCTAACACTAACAATAAAATTCCAATTATTGCCCATAGGTTCAAAATTACTTCTAATTTCCCAGTTCGGATTACTCCGTATAAAATGGACAGAATTAGCGCCACTGTCATTGAGCCAGCTGGCCTTCTTAAAATATCCACCTTTTTCTCCCCTTAATAAATCATTTTTCTCTGCATTTCGTACATGAACTTCCCGAGATGCAATATCCAAATAAATGAGATTAAGCCAATTAATACAAAATCGATATCACTAGCAGCTGTATATATAACGGCAGCCCACCATACATATGCCAATATTGTATTCGTAAATTCATACGCTTTATATCCAGCCTCATGCACAATGTGCTTTAATCCTTCATCTGCGTTTTTCGTCCACATTTTCATAGATTCCATATACGTTACACCTTGTTCAGGATATAGCTTATTATAACGATTTTTTGTTATAAGTCCGATAATTACTACAGTAGTTAAACAAACAATAGAAGCTACTAAATTCCACACCGCAAATGAAACATTTGTATCCTGCAACAGTGCACGTCTACATGTAATAACTGCATATACAAACCATGCCTGCGTAACTATATCGCCTACACGTAAATATATACTTATAATGCCTAATTTTCTGCCTTGTACGCTCTCTTCTTCATCGCGTGCCTCTGCTAACATACGTGTATTCTTCCAAGTATAGTACATCATTAAAATTCCAAAAATAGTACATATACCTATAAATGTATTGGATGATAATTTTCTCGGTTCATCCGAGAGTAAATTTAAAGCTATATAAGACGTTAAAAATCCTCCTATCATACTTAATGCTATTTTCCCCACAGAATCAAATTGTTTTTTTCGTTTACTCTTCATCGTCCTCTTCCCCCTCTACTAACGTAAATATTTCCTCCACCGGTACATTGAAAATTTGTGCGATTTTTAACGACAATACGATAGATGGTGCATAATCCCCGCGCTCAATTAAACTAATCGTTTGCCGTGATGATCCAATCGCTTTCCCTAAATCCCCTTGTGATAAACGATGCTTTGCTCGCAATTCCCTCACTCGATTTTGAAGCTTCATGTCTTCCCTCTTTTTCATTTATTTAATTAAAATTGTAAATAATATCCTTATAATTGTCAATTATAATTGTCATTACGACTATAATAATTGACAAGATACTTATTTCTTATCCTGTATCAAATTCCTATAAAGAATGTAAAATTTGCATTAAACATAGTCTTAAAAATAAAAAAGTCAGTGCTTTTGCACTGACTTCCTAAATTCTGACATAGAATGGATTTCATATTAACTTGCGTTTTGTAGTAATACTCGTTTTAACTGCTTACGGAAACGAATACCTAACGTAACCGCTACAATCACAATAACTCCAAAAATGATTTTACCGATATGACCTTCTAGCACTCCAAAGATATCATGTAAGTTTCCACCTAACCAGTAACCACCGATTAAGAAGAATGATACCCAAAATAGAGCGCCTGAATAAATTGTAATGGCAAAACGACGGAATGGTAAATTAATAATTCCTGCAAAGTATCCTGTGAAATGACGTACACCAGGAATAAAGAAACCAATAAAAATTAAGAAGTACCCATACTTATCAAACCACATTCTCGTTAAGTCAATTTTTCTTTGCGTTAAAAATACGTATTTCCCATACTTTTGAATGAAAGGCATACCTAATTTATTTCCTAAAAAGTATTGAATCGTCATTCCTACACTTGTCCCAATAAAGGATAGAATAATTAAAATCGGTAAACTTAAATCACCCTTATGTGCTAAAAATCCCGCATATGCTAACGTTGGCTCTCCCGGAAACGGAAGTGCAATATATTCTAACAGCAAGCCGACAAGTACAACATAGTACCCGTATTGCTGAAATAATTCATGAATCCATTCCATGTCATCTCTCCTTTCAATCACGTACAACTTCTTACTATTATTGTATAAAAAAATTGTCGAAATAACTATCACAATAGCTTACATTTTTATTACATTTTTGTAAGGGTCACACTAATGATTTTCGTTCTTTATTAAATAGTAAAAATCATTTTTCAAGTCGAAATAGCGAAAAGGCGCATTAATAACATGCAAATTTTATCCATTTTTTAGCACTAAAAAACCTCTCTTATTTTGTTCTCAATAAAAAACCATCACAAACTCATGCTAACTTCATATTAGCTTCATATACGTATTGTAAGATTATATCGGAATTTGTTGAAAAATTTAACCAATATATGACTAAGCATTAATTTGAATAAATATAAGTCGTTTTTCGAAATTGAAAAAAGGGTGAATACGAAATGGAAGCATATAAAATGCACGATTTTATTAATACAAATGTTGAATCTCATCAAAATGAAACCGTTTTTAATTTACAAATATGTGAAACAAGTGAATTTGACGTAAGTTTAACAAAATCTACAACACTATCTTTTATCGTTTCAAAAAAGAATATTAAAATTGTCACGAAAAAATGGATTAATTCAAATCAAGAAAGCATGATTGGCAAAAGCTACATCATTCCAACAAAAGCTTTTCATTATTTCTTACCAATCATCTCTGAAAATGAAGATGAGCTAAATATTCAAGTTCAAAGTTTTGGACTACGTGGTGAGCTTTTATTAAATGAAAGATTACTTATTGATAACAACAACAAACACAACAGCAAAATCACTACATTCTTTGAAACATTAGATGAAAATGTAAATAAAGCATTACGAGGATTACAACTTCATTGTATGTAAGACTCTTACGATAGTAAAAGGAGAATAACAATGAAAAAATTATTATTAAGCGCACTATTATCATTAGGATTTTTAACTCTTCCATTCGCTAGCGCAGAGGCAGCTACAACGAAAGATCAATTAATCGTAGACACTCAGTTAAATAAAATGGATTATTATCAGGATGGAAAATTTATAAAAAGTTTTACTGTCGCTACTGGAAAAGCTGCAACACCTACACCTAAAGGCACTTTTCAAATCGTAAATAAAATTAAAAATCGCCCTTATTATACAGGCAAAATTAAAGGCGGCGATCCACGTAATCCACTTGGTGACCGTTGGCTCGGATTAAATATGGCAGGAACTTACGGAACAACTTATGCGATTCACGGAACTAACAATAATCAAGCAATCGGCAAATGGACAACACTTGGTTGTATTCGTATGTATAACAATGATATACACTGGTTATTTGAGCGCGTTCAGCAGCAAGCTACTGTCACTGTAAAATAGCCTAAAAACAAGATTTATGTGTAGCCAAGAATTTTATGTCTTGGCTTATTTTATTTATTCATTTACAGTAGCAAAACAACTGTATTTACATATATAATAGGAATAGATTTGATTAGCTAACATTTAAACATTGATAAACGTAGATATTAAAATTATACAGTTATAATGTTTTATAAATTTTATAATACATACTATAATAGAACTACTGTAATTCTGAACTATTCAGTAACACTAAACTATTCCCCTTGCTACCTTTATGATTATTTTATAGCGGGGGCTTATTATATGTATAAACAATCTGAGTCACTCGAAAAATGATGAATTCGAATATTGCAGTAAAAAGCGTTATTTAGGAGGTGTTACTATGACGCATATACTGGTGATTGAAGACAACCCAGATATACAAGAACTTATTCGTGAATTTCTAATGGCACAAAACTTTACAGTTGATGTAGTTGGTGCTGGAACAGAAGGTATTCTTCTTTTCCAAAAAAATTCATACGACCTTGTCCTCCTCGATGTAATGTTACCAGATATAGATGGCTATAGTATTTGTAAAATTATGCGAGGACAATCTGATGTACCAATCATTATGTTAACAGGCTTACATAATGAAGAAAGTGAAATTAAAGGATTTGAGTTAGGTATTGATGACTATATTACGAAACCGTTCCATTACACTGTATTTATTAAGCGTGTAGAGGCTGTATTAAGAAGGGCAGCAACGAAGGAAGCAGAAGCTGCAACTATACTACAATTCCATGAATTGATGTTAAACTCTACAGCATATGCAGCTTATGTTCATGGTAATCAAATTGAATTGACAACAAAAGAATTTGAAATTATTTATACTTTACTGCAAAATCGAGGAAAAGTATTATCAAGAAGTGATTTGTTGAATAAGGTATGGGGCTATGAACATTATGGTGATGTAAGAGTTATAGATACACATATTAAAAACTTAAGAAAAAAATTAGGAATTCCTTATATTAAAACGGTGAAAGGCATTGGCTACAAAATCGAATCGTAGCAAAGACAACATCACCAAAAATATTTTCATCAAAACCTTATTATTTTGTATTCTTTTATCACTTTGTCTTTATCAAATTATTTACTTTCTAGCTTCAAACTACGATAAAGAACGTTTTGCGAAAGAAAATGGAACGCCGACTACAGAACAGGCGAATTCAGATAAGCAAAACGACGAAAGTAAAACGAAGCAAAATAAAGCTGTGTCAGAGGGGAGCATTTCTAATTTCCAATCTTCTATTATAGATTATAAATCTCTTTCTACAGCTATCAATCACCTTTTGCAGCCTAGCCAAACTGCAAAGGCAAAAGAACATACACAAAATCTTTCGGGGAAAAATAGCACTTCTAATCCGCCTACAGAAGCAGAAAAGAAAGCCGCTAATAATGATGCCTTACATACACAAAATGCAGCAAGTAAAACAAATGATACAAATGATAATCCAAAGTTAGCAGATGCGTTGCAGCAATTAGCTCCACATATTGGCGCGACAATGCTTGCATTATCACTACTCGGATCTTTAATTTATACAAAACTAATTGCCAAACCTTTTCAATATATGAGCGATGCTTTAAAAGATATTATGAATCTTGATTTCTCAGATAAAAAGCTACTTAACAAAAATGCAGATCAAACAGATTTTAATTTGCAAGTAGCTGCTTCACAAGTACCAAACATTGTGAAGAATTTACATGCAAGCAATCAAGATTTAAGAAATGAGCTCAAGAAGGAACAACAATTAGAACAATCTCGTAAAGAATTTATGTCTATGGTATCCCATGAATTAAAAACACCAATCGCAGCCGTTATGGGACAACTAGATGGCATGATTCACGGAATTGGAGCTTATAAAGATAGAGATAAGTATTTGAAACGTTCCTACGAGATGATGCAAGACATTAACATATTAACGGAAAAAATGTCGGAATTATCCAAAATACAAAACCCTCAATTTAAACCTAATTTAGAAGTCATTTCTTTATCTAATATTATTGAGGATGTTATGAAGAAAGTAGATTACTTTGTATCTGTAAAACAATTAAATGTACAATCTAATATTAAACACGACGTACAAATTTTAGCTGATCCTAAATTTATTCAAACTGCTATTTTTAACATTATTTCAAATGCAATTCATTATACAATTGACCATCAGCACGTATATATAAAGCTTTATGAAAAACCAAATGGTTACGCATTAGAAGTATTAAATACAGGTTCACAAATTGATGAAGATAAACTTGCTCATTTATTTGAGCCTTTCTATCGCGCAAACCCTGATAAACACGGTTTAGTACAAGGTAGTGGTCTTGGATTATATATCGTGAAACAAATATTAGATAAACATCAATTTCCTTATGGGATACAAAACACGCCTCAAGGTGTAAAATGTTCTATTGTATTCCCAAAAGCAATGTAAAAACCTACTACAATTTCATACCCCAAATTCATACTTCGTATGAGTGGCGGAATTTTGTAGAGTGTCTTACTCTGTTTCGTTCGCCCGTTATCCTTATTTGGATAGCGGGCGTTTTTTATTACTTAAAAGGAGGATTTTTTATGGAGAAGTTTAAATATTCATTGCTCGTTTTATTTGGTGCTTGCAGCTATGGCATACTTTCAACTATTTTCAAACTCGGATTCATAAATGGATTTTCAGCACATCAACTATTAGGAGGACAATATGTCTTCGGATGGATTGGACTATTTCTACTCGTTCTTTTCTTTTCACGTCATAAAGTAACAAAAAAACAATTCTTTTCATTACTAACCGTCGGAACAACAATGAGTATGACTGGGATTTTCTACGCTATTTCTGTAGAAGAACTACCCGCATCTATCGCTGTCGTCCTACTCTTTCAGTTCACTTGGATTGGTGTCATTATCGAAGCGATTGCAAATCGAACATTTCCAAGCCGCGATAAGATCATATCTATCCTTATTTTATTTGCTGGTACATTGTTTGCAGGTGGTGTATTTGAAGGCCTCGGACAAAGTTTTTCTACGAAAGGGATTATCTTTGGACTATTAGCTGCAGTCTCTTTTTCATTCTATGTTTTTGCAAGCGGGCGCGTCGCTACGGATGTTCCGCCTTATACGAAAAGCTTCCTTATGACAACAAGCGCTACTCTTATCGTATGCCTATTCTTTCCGCCAACCTTTTTAACAGATGGTGCCCTCCAAGCCGGTCTATGGAAATATGCTTTCTTCCTCGGATTATTCGGCGTTGTTGTACCTGTCATTTGTTTTTCAATCGGTGTACCAAAGGTTGGAACAGGGCTTGGTACGATATTAGGTGCAGCTGAATTACCAACTGCTATTATTGCTTCTATTACACTTGTACATGAAGTCGTAACGTTCATGCAGTGGATTGGAATTATTTTCATATTAGTTGGGATCTTCACTCCTCAGCTGCTTACGGCTAGGAAAGAAAGGAAACAAAATCGCGTGCATAGCGCTTGAAAAAATACAGAATTTATATAAAAGATATAACTGCAATTAAAATAAGTAAATTTATCTGGAGGTATAAATGACTATTTTAAGCATCGTATTTTTTGCTATTATGTGTATCTTCTTCCTAATAAGATATATGAAAGAAAAGAAATTTTACGATTTACTTCTCATTCCCGTTTGTATATATGCAGGAGCAGTGAAAACTCCTTTCGTAGAGTACTTAAACTTTAATACTACATTTAAAATAACGTATGATATTGCAGCTATTATTCTTGTAATCCTTGCTGTACTTTTCTTTTTGAAAGATAAGAAAGAGAATCATACTGCATAACAAAAGACCTTTCATTTACTTGAAAGGTCTTTTTCTCTATCTCATTTTACCGCTCCATACAGCTTCTCTATCTCATGCTCAATTTGTTTTACATCGATTCGCTCAAATAATGGCTGTACGCTATCAATTCTACTTGGCAACGTATTTTGCGGTTCCCAATTTCGTTTCACAATCGACAATGTGTTTCGAACTCTTTCACTTGAAAATGGCAAAAACGGTTCAAGGAGATTTGCAAAATTAGCGATAAGATACACACAGTTATAAATCGTTTCTTCACATGAAACTGGATCATCTTCTCTTTGTTTCCAAGGCTGCTTTTCATCAAAGTATTTATTTGCAAAACGTACTGCATCAAATATTGTTTCTAGCGCCACCTTAAATTTAGTTTGCTCAATCGCCTCTCCTACATGTTTATATAATCCTTCTACTTTATCTTTCAGCTCTACCTCAATACTTCGCTTCGGCACGATACCACCATAATATTTTTCGATAAACTTTAATGTCCGGTTCACAAAGTTCCCGTATGCACCTAATAATTCACTATTATGACTGTAAATAAATTCCCGCCATGAAAAATCAGTATCGCGATTTTCTGGTGCGTTGACGGTTAAAAAGTAACGAATAGAATCTGGATCATAGCGTTCTAATATGTCAGGCACCCATACTGCCCAGTTTTTACTTGTAGATAATTTTCTTTTTTCAACTGTTAAATATTCATTCGAAACGATATGACGCGGGATTGCTTCCTCCCCTATTCCAAGTAATACCGCTGGCCAAATGACGGAATGAAACGGAATATTATCCTTTCCGTGCACATAATATGTTTTCGCTTCGCTATCCCAAAACTCTTGATCATCTTTCCCTGTTTCTTCAGCCCAATATTTACTCGCTGAATAATAGCCTGTCACTGCTTCAATCCATACGTAAATTTTCTTATCTTCATACCCTTCTACTGGAATTGGTACCCCAATTGGTAAATCACGTGATACGGCCCTATCTAGTAATCCTTCCTTTACATATCTCTCTGTTAGTTGAATCGCATTGTCGCGCCATGTCCCTGTTTGTTTGGTGATTTCTACAGCCCTTTTAATTTGCTCCTGAAATGTATGCAATGCGAAATAGAAATGCTCTGTTTCCTGTACAGATGGTGTACTACCACATAACTTACATTTCTTTTCTAACAAATCGAGTGGATCTAAAATAACAGAACACGCATCGCATTGATCTCCTCTTGCTGCTTCATGGCAATGTGGACATATTCCTTCTACATAACGATCCGGTAAAAACTGCGTACACGTTTCACAATACGCTTGTTCCACTATTTTTTTATAAATATGTCCTTCTTCTAATAAACGTAAAAAAACATTTTGAACCGTTTCATGATGGTGCTCACTATCTGTACGTGTATAGCAATCATAAGTAAAACCAAGGCTACGAAAACATCGCTGGAACTCTTCATGATACTGATCAGCAATTTCCTTCGCTGTCACACCTTCTTGTTTTGCTCTAATTGCAATCGGTGTTCCATTACAATCACTTCCCGAAACATACAACACATTCTCACCTTTTGACCGGTAATAACGTGCTAAAATATCTCCAGGTAATAAACTCGCAATATGGCCAAGATGTAACGAACCATTCGCATACGGCCAAGCGCCCCCAATAAAAATACTCATCTTACATTCCTCCTTTAAAATATAAAAAGCCCCACCCCTATCTTAAAAAAGATAAGGGCGGGGCTGGATAAACAGTCGCGGTACCACCTTATTTCGCCAATTACTCACATAATTAGCCTTAACAAGTACGGAGCTATATGCTCTTATACTGTGGTTTTGATAACGAGTACCAACTCTCGTCGCCGCCTACTATTATCATTTGATAAGTTCAGGACGAAGCTCAAAGGCCATTGTTCAAATGAATATTCTTGCTTCTTCTCAGCTACCGAAGCTCTCTGGAAAGAATGTGTTCATCCTACTTTTCCTTTTCAACGCTTTTACGTATAACAAGTATTGTACGACTTAATCACAGAAAAATCAAACTTTTATCCAGAAAGAAAAGGAAATCCCATCCTCCCGCCGAATACCTATACGTTCACAAAAGGAGTGATAACATTGAACCAAAAACAACTAAGCACTATAAATGAAAAAAGCTGGAATACAGCTGCTTATGAAGCTTGGACGAATCGCCATGGGGCGCCAGAGGATTATGCGAAAAAAATCATGGAAGATCCCACACGCGAAGTAGCACATTATTTACCTTACATACAATCTCCAAAAGGAAAACGTATTATTAACTTACTCGGCTCAAAAGGAAATAAAGGTGTTGCTCTCGCTCTTTTAGGCTCTGACGTAACAGTTGTTGATATTTCAGCAAGTAATGCAAAATATGCAAATGAGCTTGCAGATGCCGCAGGTGTTTCTATTCATTACATCGTTTCTGATGTACTAAATATAAATCTCTCAAAATCATTTGATATCGTATTGCTGGAACTTGGTGTACTCCATTACTTTCTAGATTTAAAACCACTCTTTCAAAAAATTGCTACTTTACTTAAGCGAGATGGAATGCTTATCCTTCGTGACTATCATCCTGTTTACACGAAATTATTAGGAGTCGACCACCCATCATTTCAGGCCAATGGAAATTATTTCGATGAAGAATTAATTGAAGATGATGTTGCTTATAGCATCCTTCTTACAGAAGCACAGAAAGAATCGCTACCTAAAACAACCATCCGTCGCTGGACGCTAGGAGAAATCATTACAACACTTGCGGAAGAACGTTTTAAAATCGAAAAACTAGTTGAAGAACATGGATCTCATCAAAGATGGGTCTTCCCTTCTACTGCACCAGAAGGAATCGAAGAACGTATCCCTGGTCTATATACAATAATTGCGACAGCATGCAAAAAAGGATCCCTTCACGGATAGGATCCTTTTTGCATGCTCACGCATATAAGTTGAGGTTGGAGATTACCATAATTCTGTAGAATAGGACACAAGATATTTCAACATTTCGTCTCTGACTTACGTCGTCAAAAAGGGGTATGACCAACATAACGAAGAGTAATGTTTTTAGTTGATACTGATAATCGTTATCAACTAATTAGAAGTATACATGATGTCATTTCAAATTTCAATAGCATTTCTAATATTTATTTATGAATTTTATGATATGCAAATGTATACATTTTAAGAACTTTTTCTAATACCAATCTGACTCCTTCCATTATCTGCTATAATTTTTATTGAACAGATTAATAACTTCATAATAATGTTTTTATTAATTTCGTTTTAAATATCTATAAATTATAATAAATAGTTTAAATGAGGGTAGGGGTAACGATGAAATATGTTAGTATTCGAAAAAAACTACTGTTCACACTCTTAAGCATTTCTTCTTTATTTAGCATTGCTCTTATTGTTATTCTTTCATTCGCCATGAATCAAGCAAGTGAAATCGAAACGTTAAAAAATGATGTATCGAAAAGAGCGACGATTTTAAAAGAACGTGGCGATTGGTTCCAAGGACAAGTTGCTGGTTTACAAGAATATTTGCTATCACATGATCAAAAAGGATTAGATAAGTTCAACCGAGAAGGGAAAAAATTAGCTGATACTAGAGAGAAAGTAACAAGTGACAAAAAGCTCCCAGAAGGAATGAAAGAAGCCATTTTAATGGGAGGAAAATGGCGTAGCGTCATAGATAATGAGGTACTCCCTCTTGCGCGTGAAGGAAAATGGGACGAAGCATCTAGAATTGCTTTAGCACAAACAGATTATGTAAATGATCTTTTAGGTCGTTTTAATAAATATACAAATGAAGAAAATGAGAAACGTGACGCATTAATTGCTGATGTCGAGTCTTCTTCATCACTTATTCAATATATTATTTTCTTCTCACTCATTACATGTACATTAACGTCTATTTTATTAGCATGGTGGTTCTCTGGTAAACTCGTTAAACCAATTCAACAAATTGATGAGAAGTTAAAAGAATTAGCTTCTCAAGATGGAGATTTAACGGCTAGGTTACACGTAACGAGTAAAGATGAAATTGGTGACATTGCAAATTCCTTTAATCAAATGCTCACTAACTTACAGCATATAATAAAACAAGTTCAACAAACATCAACAAGTGTAAAAGAAGCTTCCGAAAATGTATTTATCGAAACAACCGCTTCTATGGAAAATACCGCAAGGACCCAAGAAACTATGAATGCTCTTGAACACAATATTCGTTCACAAGTTTCTAGCATTGAAGAAAGTTCAACCGCAATGGATGACATGGCAACGAGTGTTCAGCGTATCGCTGAGTCCGCCTCTTCTGTTACTAGTTTAGCTGTCACAACTTCAGAAAAAGCAGATAATGGGAATAAAGTCATTGAGAAATCTATTACACAAATGCATACAATTAACGAAGCCGTTAATGCTACATCACAAGTAGTTGAGCGACTCATTACACATACAAATCATATCGATACTGCACTTCAATCTATTTCGAATATCGCCGAGCAAACAAATTTACTCGCTTTAAATGCTTCTATTGAAGCAGCTCGTGCTGGTGAACACGGCAAAGGATTCGCTGTTGTTGCCGATGAAGTTCGAAAACTTGCTGAACAATCTCAACTAGCCGCAACTGACATTAACCATTTACTGCATCAAATTCAAGCCGATACAAAAATAGCAAATGACATGATGACACAAGGCCAAGCAGAAGCTTCTGAAGGAATTACGGTTATTCGTACCGCCGGATCTTCATTCTCAGAAATTGTTAACCACATTAACAAAGTCTCTACGCAAATGCAAGAAATGTCTGCAACTGCTGAAGAGATGGCTGCAAGCTCTGAAGAAATGAATGCAGCTTTAAATAATATCGCTTCTATTTCAAACGAAGTTGCTGCAGAAACATCACAAACAGCGCATTCGGCTGGTGATCAAGTAAACAAAATGAGTATCGTGGCTAAAAAATCATCTGAAATGAAAACAATCGTACAAGAACTTGAAGTTCTCGTCTCTCATTTCAAAACAAACGCTTAAAGTGAAAATGACACGAGCTCAAAGGTATAGGAATGAAAGTTTTACAGGCTCTCTTTTTTCACTTTAAAATATCTCTTTCTATCTCTCATTCCGTCTGCTATAATTCCTAAAGGAAATAAGAAAGCTTTATTCCAACTGGAGTAAAGCTTTCTTTCAATTTTTTACATTTATTAATTCTAATACTAAGATTTCACAAAGGAGGCTTTTAATCATATGAATTTTGTAAGTATCAGAAAAAAACTTATGTTCATGATGGGAACGATTTGCGCTTTATTTGGTGTCGCCTTAGCATTTATTTTATTTTTTGCTATCGACCAATCTCGTAAAGCTGAAACATTACAAAAAGAAATTTCTCCACTGGCAACAGAATTGAAAGAGCGTGGAGATGCTTATCAAGTACAGCTCTCTGCTTTAAGAGGTTATTTACTACAACATGATCAAGTCGAATTAGACAAGTTTAATGAGATGAGTAAACGTCTTGAGGATTCAAAAGATAAACTTCTTTCTAATCCAAATCTTTCTTCGTCCGTAAAAAGCACAATGGAATTAGGGTCTACTTGGAGAAAGTTCATTGAAGAAAAAGTATTCACTCTTGCAAAAGAACAAAAATGGGAAGAAGCTTTACAAGTAGCTTCTTCAGAAAACGGAACGGTCTATAAAGTAATTGGTGACTTCACAAATTACAGTAATGAACAAGCTAAATTACGTGAACAATCTATTGAAAAAATTGATCAATCTGCACTCTTAATCGAATATGTTATTTTCTTATCACTTGTTGTATGTATTATCGTTGCAATTATTCTTGCATGGTGGTTCTCTGGTAAACTGGTGAAACCAATTCAACAAATTGACACGAAACTAAAAGAATTGGCCTCTCAAGAAGGTGACTTAACGGCACGTCTACAAGTAAATAGCAACGATGAAATAGGTGCTATCGCAACATCATTTAATAAAATGTTAGAAAACCTACAACATATTATTAATCGTGTTCAAAAAACATCAGTGGAAGTACAAACCGCTTCTGAAAATATGCTAGAAAAAACGAATACATCACGTGAGGCGACATTAAGAGTCCAAAGCTCGATGTCCAACTTAAATGCAAGTATTCAATCACAAACTTCTAGTATGGAAGAAAGTTCAACTGCAATGGATGATATGGCAGTAAGTGTTCAGCGCATTGCCGAATCTGCTTCATCTGTAGCGGAACTTGCTGTTGCCACATCTGAACATGCTAGCGATGGAAGTACCGTTATCCAAAAATCTGTTTCACAAATGACAACAATACACGAAGCTGTAAATGCTACGTCAGAAGTGGTTGAACGTCTAATCACTCATACGAAATATATTGATACTGCTGTACAATCTATTTCTAATATTGCTGAGCAAACAAACTTACTTGCTTTAAATGCTTCTATTGAGGCAGCTCGTGCTGGTGAACAAGGAAAAGGATTTGCTGTCGTAGCTGACGAAGTTCGAAAGCTTGCTGAACAATCTAAAACAGCTGCAACAGACATTAATCAATTACTACATCAAATTCAAAATGATACAGAAACTGCTAGCTCTATGATGTCTCAAGGCCGTTCTGAAGCATTTGAAGGTATCAATGTTATTCGTGAAGCTGGTACTTCTTTCACAACAATTGTAGAACAAGTAAATAAAGTATCTACTCAAATGCAAGATATATCAGCAACTGCTGAAGAAATGGCTGCAAGTGCTGAAGAAATGAACGCTTCACTTAATAACATCGCTTCTATCTCTACTGAAGTATCGAGCGAAACTGCCGCAACGGCACAATCTGCTGAACAGAAAGTTATTGTTATGAATGAAATGGCAGTAACTGCTAGAAAAATGAAACAAACAGTTGAAGAGTTAGATCAACTCGTATCTCATTTTAAAACAGAATAGATGTTCAAAAAATATCCCTTCTTTGAAAGAGGGATATTTTTTTGAGCTCATTTCCTGCACATTATGCTCATTTCCGTTATAATGAGAATCGATATCATTAAAGTGTAGGAGGGGCTGCTTATGTCACAAGAAGCATTTGAAAATAAATTACTTGCCAATTTAGAGGCTGTTATTGACCCTGAACTAGGTGTTGATATCGTTAATCTTGGATTAGTTTATGATGTTACAGCAGATGAAAATAATAATGCTGTCATTACGATGACTATGACTTCTATCGGTTGTCCAATGGCTGGGCAAATCGTATCAGACGTTAAAAAAGTATTATCAACAAACGTACCTGAAGTTAATGAAATAGAAGTAAATGTCGTTTGGAATCCACCGTGGTCGAAAGAACGTATGTCACGTATGGCGAAAATCGCATTAGGTATTCGCGACTAAATAAAGTGGAAATTTCATCATTTGCGGATAGCGGGATAAAGAAAAGACCTGACTAGGATGTCAGGTCTTTTCTCTTATTATTTTACACCTACTGCATCATAAGCTTTCGTTACAGCTTGTACAGCTTTAGAGTTTTTACCATATAAATCTTCAGCTGACTGAAGAGCAGCTTGACGCATCATTTTGAAGTCAGAGTTTGCAGTTAAATATTTCGTAAGAGCACGGTAGTAAATTTTTTCTGTCGCTTCACGGCCCACTCCAGTTACTTTCACGCCGTAATGATCTCCGCCTTCAGATACTAAATATGCAGCTTTATTGTTAATACTGCTGTTAATATGAACACCGCCATTATCAGCTGTTCCAGTATAACGTTTACTATAGTGATCTGGGTAACCTTCACTTGGTTTTAATGGATTTGGAATAGACGCTGGGTCTTTAAGAGAGCGAAGTGCATCACCAGGTTTATCAGGTGTATAAATATCAGCACCTAAATCCCAGCTCTTCTTCTCAACCATAACACCCATAATATCAGATAACGATTCATTTAACGCCCCTGACTCATTTTTGTAAACAAGGTTTGCTGTATGTTCAGTTACAGCATGCGTTAATTCGTGACCGATAACATCAAGTCCAGCAGATAATGGAATGAACGTTTTTCCATCGCCATCACCGTACATCATTTGCACACCATTCCAAGCTGCGTTATTCCAGCTCTCCCCTACGTGAACAGTTGAAATAAGCTTCGCACCTTTATCATCGAAAGAGTTACGATTAAATGTCTTTTTGTAGTAATCATATACTTTTCCTGCATTTACATGCGCATCAACTGCAGCTTTATCTTCGAAGAACTTAGATTTACTTTCAACTTCTTCTCCTGTATATCCAAGCCATTGTGAGAATAAATTAAACCAGTTCTCGTCCATATTTTCTGCATCAAATGTATGAACACCTTGTCCTCGTTTACCATCAAACAAGTTGAATTGTCCTGTTTTCGTATCTTGAGCAATTTCAAATGATTGTCTAGCACCTAATACTCCGTAACCAAATCCAGTAATGTTATCTACAGCGTTATATTTCTCAATAACATTTCCATTCGTTGCATCAACAAAATAATGCCAATACCCTGGAGCTGGTTTTGAAATCGATGCCTTAACTAAGTATGCAAGGTAGTAATTACCGTCTTTTTCATATACAAATAAATCTTTTTTCACACCATCATAACTCTTTACTTTACCAATTTCTTTCTCAATATCTGCCTTTGCAATTGTTTCTGCTTGTTCCGCACTAATGCTTGCAGATGCAGGAATATTTTTATCATCTAAATTCGGAATAACTTGTCCGAAGAATGCTTTTACATTGTTCTCTTTATCAAGTGTAACAGTTTGATCAGAACCGTACACAGGGATGTTATTATGTTTCTCAACTAGCTTCACATGTGTCGTATCAGATTCAGCGTCTTTTTCTTCTCCAACGATATTAAAATGCTTTTCAATATTTCCTGCTAATTTAAACATATCTTTCTTACTCTCTAAGTATTGAAAGACCGTCTCTTTTTTATCTAATCCTTCCGGTGCTTTCCACTCTTCACCTATGTATGCAGGTGTTTTAAATTCTTGATGATATTGAATTTTTTGTTCTTCCGCTTTCGTTGTCGTTGCCCCAAACGCTCCAAATCCCCCGGCGATAACAGTTAACGCTAATGCTGATGAAATGACTTGCTTTTTCACTATAACATTCCCCATTCCCATAAAGATTTTTGACACTTTTATACAATTCTGATTTTTACAGCTCATACCTCTACCAAAAATTTGAGAAACATTTTTCAGACAATTCCAATCGAAAAAAGAGGACATCCTATCGGATGTCCTCTTTTTTTACGCATTTTATTGTTTTTTCAATTCAATTACTAAATAGTGTGATTGCTCTTTCGCTTGAATGTGAATATCTTCTTCTACAGATTCTGCTGCATCCCGCATAACAAACGTTTCACCATTTATTACACTGCTTCCTTCAATTTGTACAAGGTACAATTGACGGCGTTCTTTCACTGGAAAATGAATTTCTTTTCCAGCCTCTAATGATAAAGAATATAAATTCGCATCTTGGTGAATTTGAATTGGTGCATTTCCTTCTACTGAAGACACCATATGGAACCATTCATTTTCACGCTTGCTCCAATCAAATTTAAACTCACCATAGTTTGGTTTATGATCTGCACGGTCTGGTAAAATCCAAATTTGTAATAAACGCAGCGTTTCATCGCCTAAATTATGTTCGCTATGAAATACACCCGTACCAGCACTCATATATTGAACATGTCCACGCTCAATCGTTCCACGATTTCCCATGCTGTCTTCATGTGTTAAAGCACCATCTACAACGTAAGAAATAATCTCCATATCACGATGTGGATGCATATCAAAACCAGTTTGCGCCGCTACTAGATCATCATTAATAACACGTAACGCTCCAAAGTTCATATTATTTGGATTATAGTAATTGGCAAAAGAAAAATGAAAATGTGTATTTAACCAACCATGATTTGCTCTGCCCATATTTTTATGATCAACTTTTCTAAACATATCCTTCACCTCATACTATCTCGAATTCGAGATTTATTTTAAAATTTTTTCTTACTGTAACTTTTTTAATAGTTTTAATAATTGCTTTTGTTCCTCTATATTTAAATTATGAAACTTCTCTGCTTGGAACGTTTCTTGAGGTGGGACGATTTCCTCATATAAAGCTCTTCCCTTTTCCGTTAAAGAAATATATTTCGTAGTACCCTCTTGTTCACGCAAAATCCACTCAAGCTGCTCCATTTTATTTAAAAGCTGCGTTACATTTCCTTTCGTAACAAATAGCTTATTTCCAAGTTCTTGCTGCGTTAAACGATCATGTCCTCCAACTTGAGCTAACACATCAAACTGGGCGGCAGATACATTCCATTTTTTCAAGTGCTGATTCGTCTCACGAATACTCTTATTATAAAAACTTGACAAACGAAACCATAATAGTAGCCCTAGTCTATCTTCTGTTTTCATTTCATCACCTCGCTCGTTTCATATCATTAGTTTAGAACTAAACTAAATAAAAGTCAAATACTTATTTTTTATAAGCACTAAGAAAGCACAGCGCTATTTCTCCACTATGCTTTACATTAACTTTCTATTCTTATACTCATCCAATTTCCTCTCCGCGAACTTCCTCGCATCTTTTTCAATCCACCGCTCTTCGTACCGTTCACTTCCCACATACAATATATCCCTCTTATGCTGCATCGCATGGCGGAATTCATGCAGTAGTGTTTTGAGAACTTGCTCATACTCTTCCCACATACAAACGAAAATTAATTGTTTTTCTTTATGATAAAAACCACCTACTGGGAATAGAAACTCTTCTTCCTCTTCCCCTAATGATAGAAGCACATCATTTGCATCACACGTATCACAAAAAATAACGGGCGTTTTACATACTTCAATAAGAGAAAACAAATCCTCTCTCAACTTTTTGACATCCCAAGGAAGCTCCGAATCCAACACATACCAATTCTCTACCTGTTGATATACATTTTGAAACTGGAGTTCCATTTCTCTTTATTCCCCTTTCCAAGCACCCTTTTTCTATATGTATGCCACAATATGGTAAATATTAAACGTATTCTTTCATCCTTGAAAAAATGCCAATAAAAAAGGAATCTACGTCGACATAGATTCCTTTTCTGTAATCACTTTTTTTTCATCATTTTTTTTAATACAAAATAACCAATTGCACAAACAATAGCAGCAAGTGCAAAGTATTTCACATATGGCCCCGCAACTTTATTAATACTTTCCCACTCTGTTCCTAATTTAAAACCTAAATATACAAACACAATTGACCACGGAATAACAGCTAATGTAGTTAGCGTAATAAACTTAGCATGTGACATTTTCGCAATACCCGCTGGTATCGAAATAGCATGACGCACAACCGGAATAAAACGTGCGGTAAAGATAACGCCAGTTCCATAACGATTAAACCAATCTTCAGCATAATCAATATGTTTCTTCTGAATTAAAATATATTTTCCATATCGCTCAAGAACAGGTCTTCCTCCATATCGACCAATCCAATAAATGAATAGTTGTGCAATTACACCACCAATTGTACCGAACGCGACAGCGCCCCAAAATGTAATGCTTCCTGTCGATACTAAATAACCTGCATAAGACAATACGATTTCACTTGGAATAACCTCTAGCATTAATCCAAGCATAATTCCCCAATAACCAAGTCCTTCTAAAAAAACTAAAACCGAATGAATCAACTCTCCTAACATCATGTACCTCTCTTTACTGTTTTCATTACAAAAATGAAAGTACAAGCAGGAAATATCTTGTACTTTTATTTTTTAAAATTTAGTTTAGTTAGTCTTCGTATCCCACTTAAAGATTTTATTTAAGAATTTATATACATTCTTCGACTCTTTTGTCAAAAGTGGGCCTAAAATGGATAGTATAAGCACGTATAGTGCTGAGAATGGTTTCAGTACTGACATTAAACCACCGGCGATACCGATATTAGCCATAATGATGGAGAACTCTCCTCTTGAAACGATTGTTAATCCGATATTTGTTGATGCTTTATGAGATAATCCAGCTTGTCTTCCTGCAATCATTCCTGCTACAAAGTTACCGATTATCGTAAGAAGGACAGCACCTAACGTTAACCATATCGCTCCGCCTAATGAGAACGGATCAATACTTAACCCGAAGCTGAAGAAGAAAATAGCTCCGAAAAAGTCTCTAAATGGAACAACAAGATGTTCAATTCGGTCACTATGCTCTGTCTCAGAGAAAACTAATCCTAGAAGAAGTGCTCCAATTGCTTCTGCAACGTGAATTGTTTCTGAAAAACCAGCAATGAAGAATAAAGAAGCAAATACTACAATAATAAAGATTTCATCTGAGCTAATATTGAGCAATTTATTTAATAACGGCGTAGCCTTTCTAGCTACTATAAAGAATAGAAGCATATATCCTAAAGCAATTCCAATTGAAGTAAGGGCACCTAAGAAGGAAGCGTGATCCCCTAGTACTAAACCAGAAACAACTGATAGGTATACAGCAAGGAATATATCTTCAAACATAATAATTCCTAAAATTAATTCGGTTTCATTATTACCAGTTCTTCTTAAGTCCACTAACACTTTAGCAACGATAGCGCTAGAAGAAATCGTAATAATACCCGCAATAATTAAGATTTCTAGTAATGGGAATCCCATTATAAATCCGTATAACAAACCAAGTGAAAAGTTAATTAAAATATAAATTGTTCCGCCAATCGCAATAGAGCGTCCAGATTTAATTAGTTTTTTCATTGAAAATTCTAATCCTAGATAGAATAGAAGGAATAGAACCCCAATCCGTCCAAGGAAGGAAATTACACTTGCACTTTCAATAAATTTGAGATCGATAACACCTATTGTCGGTGCATGCGGTCCTACTAACATTCCAAGAACGATTAGAAAAGGAATTACTGAGAATTTAAATTTCCCAGCAATTACTGCTGCAATTGCCACTAAAACTAAAGCTGTACCAACTTCAAAAATTAACGTATCCATCTAATCAGTCCCCCTATTTGAAAGTAATTCATTAATGATTTTTTTAATTTCTTCTCTCTCACCTGAAACTACAAGCATATCTCCTTCTTCAATTACTGTTTCTGGTCCTGGATTAAATAACTTCTTCATGTTCTTCTTCATAACCGCGATTATTGTTACGCTATATGTTTTTCTTATTTCAAGATCGCCAATTGTTTTTCCGATTGCTGGAGCTGTATTCTCCACTTTGAACCACTCAATCGCTAAACCTTCAAAAACCATCTCAACATTTTCTAACGCCCTAGGCTTATATACCATTCCACCTAATATTGCAGCGATTTGTCTCGCCTCTGAGTCACGTAGTGAAATACTTGAGATGCTTTCTTCATGATCTGAATCAAAATGATACATTTCTCTACGACCATCATCATGAATGACAATTACCATCTTTTCGTTACCTTTCGTAACGATTTGAAATTTATAACCAATACCTGGAAGTTCACTTTCTCTAATATTCATTTTTAGCTCCTCCATAACTTATTTATTTTAATTTTCTGTTTTTCTGTCTTTTATTCATCCAATCAACTTTAGAAATTCTAACCACTCAGGATATTTGTGATTTGGAAATCTTTTATTGTAATAATAAGTGGACCCTAAAATGATACTTAAAGATGTAATGATAAAAAATATATTACTTCTCATTTTCAAACTCTCAAGGCTTACTTTCCATAAAGAATTTTCTTTCAAATTATCCCCACCTTCTCGCTTTAAATTTAGTTTTTTAAAATGTAAATAATTCTAAAAATATTATGATGTAACATAATCATAACACAAAAATGATTTAAGTAACATAATTTTTTAGAAAAATTGATTCTCGTATATTTTTTGCATATAATTTTCTTATTACGAAAAAAAGGAAGTGTATTATATGGTTGATATCTTTAGCAGATTCCTTGAGGTAACGAATAATATTTTATGGTCATATATTCTTATTGCAATGCTAATCGGCTTCGGTCTTTACTTCTCTTTTAAATTAAAATTTGTCCAAATTACTCATTTCAGTGAGATGGTCAGCTTAATTAGTAAAGGGTTTAATCGAAAAGAAAAAAAGAAAGATAGCATCTCACCATTCCAAGCATTTTGCTTAAGTGCAGCAGCACGTATCGGTATCGGAAACTTAGCTGGTGTAGCATTAGCAATTTCAATGGGTGGACCTGGCGCAATATTTTGGATGTGGTTTATCGCAATTATCGGAGCAGCTACTAGTTTTGTAGAATGTACACTTGCGCAAATTTATAAAGTAAAAGATGGAAGTAGGTTCCGTGGTGGACCAGCATATTACATGGAAAAAGGGTTAAACAAACGCTGGATGGGCGTCTGGTTTTCACTTCTTATTACAGTTGCGTACGGATTAATTTTCAATTCAGTGCAAGCAAATACAGTAACAATAGCGTTTGAAAATGCTTTTGGACTAGAGCGAACAATCGTAGGAGCTCTATTAGCCTTATTAGTTGCAGTTATTATTTTCGGTGGTATTAAGAGCATTTCACGTATTACGGAAATGATTGTTCCTCCAATGGCAATCATTTATATTGGTGTGGCTATTTTTGTTGTTATTAACAACTTTACTATGTTACCAAGCATTTTTATGGAAATATTTAATGGTGCATTCGGTTTAGACCAAGCCATTGCTGGTGGTATTGGAGCAGCAATCAAGTTCGGAATTCAGCGCGGTTTATTCGCAACAGAAGCAGGTATGGGTAGCTCTCCTAACGCAGCCGCAACATCAGATGTATCTCACCCTGTCAAACAAGGACTTGTTCAAGCATTAGGTGTTTTCGTAGACACGTTCTTAGTATGTACATCAACAGCATTTATCGTATTATGCTCTGGACTTTACAAAGGAACAAATTTACAAGGTATTGAATTAACACAAAGTGCATTAAGTTCACAAATCGGACCATGGGCAAGCACTTTCTTAGCGATTATTATTTTCCTATTCGCGTTCAGTTCTTTACTAGGAAACTACTATTATGGTGAAACAAACATCGCATTCATTAAAGAAAGCAAAACTTGGTTAATGATTTATCGCGTTGCCGTTGTCGGAATGGTATTCTTCGGATCAATCGCTGCCCTTCAGACTGTTTGGAGCTTAGCTGATTTATTCATGGGACTAATGGTATTCACAAACTTAATTGCCATCTCATTCCTAAGCAAGTTCGCCTACGCAGCATTAGTAGACTATATGAAGCAAAAGAAACAAGGAAAAGATCCTGTTTTCGTTGCAAGCTCTATCCCTGGCTTACAAAATACAGAGTGCTGGGATGGACAGGATGTAGAAGAAAATAAAAAAGCTGTATAACAGTTAGAAGCGCTTCAAGCTCTCGACCTTGAAGCGCTTTTTGCTTGGAGCTCCTGACGAAGAGGCGTTCTTTGCCTCACAGGAAGGCGCGAAATGACTGACTGGTCTAGTCACCGGAGCTGGATATCACTAAAAGCACAAGCGGCTCGTTTAGAACAAGAGCCATATCTCAAACAAAGGCCCTATTACTTCACCGTAATAGGGCCTTTTATTTACAACAGTTCATAATTTGTTCAAATTAATTCCAGCAAAAGGGTTGATTTATAGAGATTACTAGATTATAATTATTATAAATTAGTAATTGATATCACATAACAACTCAAAAGGAGATTGATCATAATGAACAAACAAGTAATCGAAGTATTAAACAAACAAGTAGCAGACTGGAGCGTTTTATTCACAAAACTTCACAACTTCCATTGGTACGTAAAAGGACCTCAATTCTTCACATTACACGAGAAATTCGAAGAACTTTACACAGAATCAGCTACTCACATCGATGAAATTGCAGAACGCATTTTAGCAATTGGCGGCAAACCAGTAGCAACAATGAAAGAATACTTAGAACTATCTTCTATTCAAGAAGCAGCATACGGAGAAACTGCAGAAGGGATGGTCGAAGCAATCATGAAAGACTACGAAATGATGCTAGTCGAACTGAAAAAAGGCATGAAAATCGCTCAAGACTCTGACGATGAAATGACATCTGACCTACTACTAGGCATCTACACAGAACTAGAAAAACACGCTTGGATGCTACGTGCGTTCTTGAATCAATAATAGACTTTAAAGCGGAAGCGGCTCGTTCAGAACAGGAGGGTGTTGGAACTCCTGATTACGAGGCGCTTTTTGCCTCGAATGAAGGAGTGAAACAACCGACTGTTCTAGCCGCTGGAGCTGGATATTACTTAAAAGCGGAGGTAGCTCGTTCAGAATGTGAGGGGGATGGAGCTTTTGACGTAGAGGCGCTCTGTGCCTCGCAGGAAAAAGCGAAGCCACCGAGCATTCTAGCTACCGGAGCTGGATATCATTAAAAGCGGAAGCGGCTCGTTTAGAGTCGCTTTTTATGTAATGGTCGCACTTAACGGTACACGAAATTATATCAACGATTTTTCAAATATATCGATCATAACTCGCAATATATCAACAATTTTTTCATTATATCGATCATTACCCGCAATATATCAACGATTTGACAAAGGATATCAATTTGCCGACAAATCACGACAATATCAGCGCCCCTCTCCCCTACTTTTATCAATATATTACAATCTCATCTATGTTAAAATATAGGAAACACCCTTTAGCTTCTCCAAATTCATCATTTACTACTTAAATGACGGGAGTGGTTCAGTTGAAAGACTACTTAATTAGAGCATTTTTTGCGTTAATAACAGTTGGGATTCTCTTACTTATAGCTAATATTTTCAATATACGCGTCGAGGTTAAGGACTATGCTTTCCTCGTTGTCGTAGCAATTGGTGGCGGCTGGGGTGGCTGGTACCTGTATAAAAAACAAAGCAATCAAAATGATAAAGGCATTCCAAAGTAATATGGAATGCCTCTTTTATTGCCTTCTGTAATAAATAATGAAATTCAGACCACTAATACAACCAATCGCAATAAACATACAAAACGATTGTGGATCTCCACCTAGATTATAATCATCAACGATAAATCCGGAAATAAACAACGTTATCGCTGAAACACCGATACACAATACCGAGATAAACCAAAGCGAAAATTCATTAATCAACTCTTTCTTCTGTCTCAAAACAATTAGCATAACAAGAATAGACGCTGCTAAAATACTTTTAAAAACCGGACGTAAATATACGAACTCCTCCATCTATTTCTCCTTTCCCCAAAACATTACATCTAAACATTAACATATTAAACTAAATTAAAAACACATGCCATCTTAAATTAAAACGACATGTGTTTCCGTATTCGCTATGATAGTTGCTTCCACTTCGTTCCCAAAACAGGACGCTCATAATTTTGGATTGCATGAATTAGTTTATCTGCTGTCTCAGCTGAAACGATCAATTCTTTATTTGATGGATTCATAAATCCTTCTTCTGCTGCACGTTCAACCATTTGCAGAATTGGTCCGTAGAAATCTTTTATGTTCAATAAACCAACTGGCTTATTATGTATACCAATTTGTGACCAACATACTGCTTCAAATAGCTCTTCAAACGTTCCATATCCGCCTGGCAGTGCAATAAAAGCATCCGCAAGCTCTGCCATTTTCGCTTTACGTTCATGCATCGTTTCTACTTCAATTAATTCTGTTAATCCTGTATGAACGATTTCTCCTCGGAATAGACCGCGCGGCATAACACCTGTTACACGGCCACCTAAGCGAAGAACTTCGTTTGCTACTTCTCCCATTAATCCGACGCATGAACCACCATATACAAGCTCATAGTCATTTTCAACAAACATTTTACCTAATTCAATCGCCTGCTCTTTGAACTCTGGTCTCTCCCCTAAGTTGGAACCTGCAAACACACAAATCTTTCTCATCCTTACACCCCAAAACTATATATTGTTATGATACAATGAACATTGTACAACATATTGAGGGGATGAGAAAGAAATGGATATCGTCGCATTTCAAAGATGGGTGGAGGAATTTTACGAAAAACGAAGCTGGTCACAGTATAATGCTTTTATTCGGTTAAATTTCTTAACAGAGGAAGTTGGGGAAGTTTCACGCGTTGTTCGCGCAATTGAAATCGGTCGTGATCGTCCTGATGAAGACGCGAAAACAGAAGAAGAGCTAAAACAAGAACTAAAAGAAGAACTTGGTGATGTACTGTCTAACCTTATTATTCTTTCACAAAAATATGATTTAGACCTGCAAGACATTATGGACGCACACGTCACAAAGCTTTCTAAAAGGTTCGAGACATCCAAATGAGAATATTATCAATTATGGTATAATATTCTTGTCACAATACTAAGGGGGATTTTATGTTATCAAAAAAATTGCACGACGCACTAAACGATCAAATGAACTTTGAATTTTACTCTGCCCACGCTTATATGGCGATGGCTGCTTACTGTACAGCGGAGAGCTATGATGGATTCGCTAACTTTTTCCTTGTACAAGCTGAAGAAGAGCGTTTCCACGCAATGAAGCTTTACAACTATATTAATGACCGCGGTGAGCGTGCTATTATTACTGGATTTGATAATCCGAATAACGAATATGAATCTGTACTGAACGCTTTTGAAGTAGCACTTGAGCACGAGCGTGAAGTAACAAAACGTATTTACAACCTATCTGATATCGCTTGGGATGAGCGTGAACACGCAACAATTACATTCTTAAAATGGTTCGTCGATGAGCAAGTAGAAGAAGAAGCTTCATTCGATAGCATCATCCAAAAATTAAAACGTATTACAAGCGATTCAAACGCATTATTTATGCTAGATGCTGAATTAGAGAAACGTACATTTACGCCTCCAGCTGAGTAGTATTTCAATCACCTTAATGAATGGATTAAGGTGATTTTTTATTTTCTCTCTAGCTTAAAATCACCTTAAATCTTCTCGTTTTTGACATAGCACTAGTTTTAAAATGGTACTATTTTCAATATAAAACAATATACGAGGAGAGAGAAAATGAATCAACGTGTAGAATTTGTTGATGCAATTCGTGGTTTCGCTTTGTTTGGCATTTTACTTGTTAATATGACATTAATTCAATTCAGTTTCTTTGCTCATGAAAAAACAACCTATATATTTGGAGAACTCGATAAAGTTGCTAATTGGTTTATTCAATTTTTCGGCACACATAATTTTATCTCCCTATTCTCTTTTTTATTTGGCCTTAGCATTATTTTGCTGCAAAAAAGTATTATTGCAAAAGGAAAAAAATTCTTCCCTACATACATAAGACGTATTGTCATTCTTTTACTACTAGGCTATATTCACAGCACTTTTGTTTGGGAAGGCGATATTTTATTTGCTTACGGAATTGTCGGGATTTTCTTAATGCTGTTCATCAATCGAAAGCCAAAAACGTTGCTCATCTGGGCAACTATTCTACTCGCACTTATTACGCTTATGTCTTATCAAACTGATTCATCTACAAATATAAATGATTTTGCCCCTTATACAGACAAAGAACATAAGGTCCATGAAACAGGAAGCTATATGGATCATATCAACTTTAGGTTAACTGAAAACCCTTTTGATTATATAGGTATTGACGGTTTCCTCGGAGTATTTATCATATCAATTTTCACATTAATTTTTATGTCTCCACTCTTCTTACTCGGCATATACGTGGGAAAAAAGGGATGGCTATTTGAGATTAATAAACATATACCTGCTGTCAAAAAAATATGGTTTGTCACTGGCCTCTTCTCTTTTACAATTAAAATCTTAGCTATGTTTGTAAAACATCCAATTCTAATCATGTTACAAGATGCTCTTACACCAGTAACCATGACCTTCTTTTACGGAAGCACGATTATTTTATTATTCCATTATAAAAAAGCGACTCGTCTCCTAACATACATGGCGAACATGGGGAAAATGTCAGTTAGTAATTACTTAGCTCAATCAATTATTGCAACAACAATTTTTTACGCATATGGATTTGGCCTATACGGAAAAATTGGCTATTTCTTCGGCATTCTTTTAACCATTGGAATTTACACGATTCAACTAGTTGTTAGCACTTACTGGCTACAGAAATACCGAATGGGGCCTATTGAATATATATGGAGGCTTGGAACTTATTTGGAGAAACCACGTTTTAAAAGAAACTTAGATAAAGCAAGCTAAACCAAAAAAAGCAATGAGCCCATACGCTCATTGCTTTTCTTATTCTTAAAGCATAACCCCAACGATAATCGCTGATAATATACTTACTAATGTTGCACCGTATACAAGTTTTAAACCGAATGATGATACAACGTTTGCTTGTTTGCCATCGATACTCTTCGTTGCACCTGCGATAATTCCGATAGATGAGAAGTTCGCAAATGATACAAGGAAGATAGATAAAATACCTACTGTACGAGCTGATAAATCGCCAGCTACTTTTCCAAGGTCAAGCATTGCAACGAATTCGTTTGTTACTAATTTCGTTGCCATAATTTGTCCTGCTGTTAGCATCTCTGATGTTGGAATACCCATTACGAATGCTAATGGTGAGAAGATGTATCCTAAAATGCTTTGGAATGTGATTCCGAAAATTGAATCAAATACACCGTTAATTGCAGTAATTAATGCTACAAAACCGATTAACATCGCCGCTACTGTTACAGCGATTGAGAAACCAAGCATAATATATTCGCCTAACATTTCAAAGAATGTTTGTTTCTTGTCTTCTTGTAATTCTAAAATATCGTCTTCTTCTTTTACTTCATATGGATTAATGATATGAACGATAATGAATCCACTGAATAAGTTTAATACAAGTGCTGTTACTACATATTTTGGATCAATCATTTTCATATAAGAACCGACGATTGACATCGATACTGTAGACATTGAAGATGCACAAAGTGTGTATAAACGATTTTTCGGTAATTTGCTTAGTTGATCTTTTACTGTAATGAATACTTCCCCTTGACCAACGATTGCAGCTGCTACCGCATTATATGATTCTAGTTTTCCTAAACCGTTAACTTTACTTAATAGGAAACCGACTGCACGAATGATAATCGGTAAAACTTTAATATGTTGCAGAATCCCGATTAATACTGCTAAGAAAATAATCGGTAATAATACTGTTAAGAAGAATGGTGCTTGTCCATCGTTTGCTAGACCACCAAATACGAAATTAACCCCAGCTTCCGCAAATTTTAAAATAGCGCCAAATCCATCCGCGATCCCTTTTACTAATACAAATCCGACCTTTGTATTTAGTAAGAAATACGCAAGTACCAATTGAATGACAAGCATAAGTGCAATTGGTTTATATTTAATTTTCTTACGATCTGAACTGATAAGGAAACCTAGTACAAACACTACAAGTAAACCGACTAGAAACATTACGAACTTCATATGTGAATCCTCCACTTCTCCCACGAGTTATTGGTCGTATAACGTATAACGAATGACGTCTGACCATTGTTGTTAAAAAAATTTAAAACCCCTAAAACTATTCAACTGTCATCTAAAATCAGTAAGCGTTTACATAAATTGCAATTTATAAAAGGTAGCTTCTTCTCTCCTACCATAATTGAAAGTCTGAAATTGATACCACCCACAAATCAAATTGTAAGCGTTATCTAGATGAAATGCAATATAAATTTTAAAAGATTTTTATATGTTAATATATTCCTAATTAATTGGTTTTTTCATGCAAATTTACCATAAAAATAGCCCTAGCTATGAGCTAGGACCATCCTTTTTTCCCCCGATTGGTGAGGGTTAATAATGAGCGGAGGATAAATCCACCCCACTGATTAAAGTTTCACTTTATAACATAACACCAACGATAATCGCTGATAGAATACTTACTAATGTCGCACCGTACACAAGGCGTAGACCGAATGATGATACTACATTTGATTGATTTTCATCGATACCTTTCGTTGCACCTGCGATAATTCCGATTGATGAGAAGTTCGCAAATGATACAAGGAATACAGAAAGGATACCAACTGTACGAGCTGATAAATCACCAGCTACTTTTCCAAGATCAAGCATCGCAACAAATTCGTTTGATACTAATTTCGTTGCCATAATTTGTCCCGCTGTTACCATCTCGGCTTGCGGGATACCCATTACGAATGCTAATGGGGAGAAAATATATCCTAAAATAGCTTGGAATGTAATACCGAACATTGAATCAAATAAGCTATTAATTGCTGTAATTAATGCTACGAAACCAAGTAACATAGCTGCTACTGTAATCGCAATCGTGAAACCAAGCATAATGTACTCGCTCAGCATTTCAAAAAATGATTGTTTTTTCTTATTTTCTAATTTCAGTGTATCTTCTTCTTCTGTAATATCGTACGGGTTAATAATATGAATGATAATGAAACCACTAAATAAATTTAATACAAGTGCTGTTACTACATATTTCGGTTCGATCATTTTCATATAAGAACCAACGATTGACATCGACACTGTCGACATAGAAGATGCACATAATGTATATAAACGATGTTTTGGGATTTTACTTAATTGATCTTTTACTGTAATAAATACTTCTGCTTGTCCAACAATGGCAGCTGCTACTGCGTTATATGATTCCAGTTTCCCTAGACCATTTACTTTACTTAACAACGTACCAATAGCACGAATAAATACAGGTAAAATTTTAAAGTGTTGCAGAATTCCGATTAAAACGGCAAAGAATACGATTGGTAATAACGCTGTTAAGAAGAATGAAACCTCTCCTTTATTAACAAGACCACCAAATACGAAAACGATTCCAGCTTCCGCATATCCAAGAAGTGCGCCAAATCCATCTGAAATTCCTTTTACTAAAATATAACCAACTTGCGTATTTAATAAGAAATAAGATAATACTAGCTGAATAATAAGCATAATTGCGATTGGTTTATACTTAATCTTCTTTCGATCGGCACTTATAAGAAAACCGAGTACAAATACAACAAGTAATCCTACAAGGAACATAACAAACTTCATTAATAAAATCCTCCATTTAACTCTTCATTAACGTTTAACGTCTGACCATTCGAAACAAGAAATAATCCGAACTTTCCATTTCTCCTCCAAAACCTTCTATCAGATAGGAAAAATCATAAAACCTCTTATTTCAAAGGCATTTTCCATTCTAACATAAATCACAATTCATATCCGCACTTTTCATAAAAAAATTACATTTTATTATGAAACGACCATTAATGTTCGTCTTTTACTTCTAATAAATAACTGGATAAAACAAAAAAATGAGCATCAAGTTTCACTTGATGCTCACCTCATTATACTGCTTTTTCTTTATCAGCTACTTGCTCTTCCCAGCACTCTGTATTTTTCAGACCTGGAATAGAACTTGCGTAGAAGACTGGATCTTTTCCTTGTTTCTTCTGCTTAATATAGTCTGATAACGCTGCGAAAGCGTACTTAGAAAGGAATACGATTGCAACTAAGTTAATAACAGCCATAATTCCCATAAATAAATCTGCTAAATCCCAAACGATTTGAATTGTTGCTACAGAACCTAACATAACCATACCAAGTACAGCAATGCGATATGCATTTAATAGCACTTTACTTCCATTTAAGAACTCAATATTCGTTTCACCATAGTAGTAGTTTCCTACTAATGAACTAAATGCAAACAAGAAGATCGCAACTGCTACAAATATAGAAGCCCATGGACCGATATGTTGACTTAACGCCTGCTGCGTTAATTGAATTCCATTTAAATCAGCTGCATTATGCACATCTGATAAAAGAATAATAAATGCTGTACAACTACAAATTAATAATGTATCAGTAAATACCCCTAAGGTTTGGATGAAACCTTGTTTAACTGGGTGCGTTACGTTTGCAGTCGCTGCTGCGTTCGGCGCACTACCCATACCTGCTTCATTTGAGAATAATCCGCGTTTTACCCCTAATAAAATCGCAGCTCCTAATCCTCCGCCTACTACTTCTTTAATTCCGAAAGCATGTAAGAAAATTTCCTTAAATACATATGGAATTGACGTAATGTTTGTTACAACAACGAATAATGCCACTGCTACATAAATGATCGCCATTACTGGAACAATCATTTCAACCGCGCGAGCAATTCGTTTTACTCCGCCGAAAATAATAACTGCAAGTAAACCAGCCATTACAAGACCTACTAATCTACTATCTGTTTTGAATGCTCCATCAAAAGCAGCTGCTACAGTATTAGATTGCACAGCGTTAAAAATCAATCCGAAACTTACTGTTATTAATACAGAGAAAATAGCCCCAAGCCAGCGTTTATTTAAACCCTTTTCCATATAATACGCTGGACCACCACGGAACGTATTCCCATCTTTCACTTTATAAATTTGCGCTAATGTGCTCTCTACAAATGCAGAAGCACCCCCAATTACCGCGATTAACCACATCCAAAATACCGCTCCTGGTCCACCTGCTGAAATTGCAATAGCTACACCAGCTAAGTTACCAGTACCTACTCGAGAAGCTGTACTCATACAAAATGCTTGGAATGAAGATACACCGCTCTTCTCTTTTTGCGCCTTCCTCGTTTTCGAGCTTGCCCCATCCCCAAGCAATCGAATCATTTCACCGAAGTAACGAACTTGGACAAATTTCACACGAAATGAAAAATAGAGTCCTAACCCAATTAACATCGCAATAATGATATATGACCAAAGGACATTATTCACATCCCCAATTACCTTAGCTAAAAAATCCATAATTGCATTGCCCCCTCTTCCTAACAATAAGAAAATTATATTCTAAAAACTCTTAGTAATCAAGAACTTTATGTTAGGTTTTCTAACATGAGTAAGTTAACTCATTTAACATAAGTGTTTTTTACGTGAAATTATAACTAGTACGCGCATTTATCCAATACTAAATCACTCATCCTATGCGACCAGTCATAGCTTTAAGACAGGAGGTCCCCTACAAATAACATGAGAAATGAACAAACAAAAATTATATTAATAATTACCCCTCACCCTTTTCATCATTTACTACAACAAAAAAGGCGAGCATCGAATTCACCTCGATGCTCGCCTTTTCATTTACACTGCTTTTTCTTTATTCGTTACCGCTGACTTATCCCAACACTCTGTATTCGTTAAACCAGGAATAGAATCTGCACTGAAGACTGGATCTTTTCCTTGTTTCTTTTGCCTTACATAGTCTGCCAATGCCGCATACGCAAATCGACCAAGAAGTGTAATGGCAATTAAGTTCGTGATTACCATTAGACCCATAAATAAGTCTGCCATATTCCATACAACTTGAAGCGTCGCAACAGAACCGAATAATACCATTCCAACTACCGCAATACGGTAAATCGTTAACCACGTTTTACTTTGCTTAATAAATTCAATATTCGTTTCACCATAATAGTAGTTTCCTAGAAGTGAACTGAAAGCGAATAAGAAAATAATAATCGCTAAGAAACTGCTCGCCCATGGGCCAATTTGTGAGCTTAATGCATTTTGCGTTAACTCAATACCTTCTAAATTCGTTGCTTTATATGCACCAGAACATAGTACGATAAATGCTGTTGATGTACATACTAAGAATGTATCTACTAATACGCCAATTGTTTGAATAAAACCTTGTTTTGCTGGATGCGTTACATCAGCTGTTGCTGCCGCATTCGGAGCACTCCCCATACCTGCTTCGTTTGCAAATAATCCGCGCTGAATACCGTATTTCATCGCAGCACCGATACCGCCACCTACAGCTGAATCTAAACCGAATGCACCTTTAAAGATTTCCGTAAACACATCTGGTATTAAATAGAAGTTTTTAATAACAACAAAAATAGCTACCGCAATATAAATAAGCGCCATTGGCGGAACAATCATTTCCGACATACGTGCAATACTTTTTACACCACCAAAAATAATAACCGCAACTAATGCAGCTAATACAATACCAACAATATAACGCTCTAAACCAAATGCATTTTCAAATGCTAATGTTACTGTATTCGCTTGTACTGAGTTAAAAATTAAACCGTAACTAATTGTAATAAGGATAGAAAACCAAATTCCCATCCAACGTTTATTTAAACCTTTTTCCATATAATAAGCAGGACCACCACGGAAGCCACTACCATCTTTTATTTTATAAATTTGGGCCAGCGTACTTTCTACAAAACTTGAAGAAGCCCCGATAATCGCAATAACCCACATCCAAAATACCGCGCCAGGTCCTCCCATAGATATAGCTAACGCTACACCAGCTAAGTTACCGATACCAATACGAGCTGCTGAACTCATACAAAACGCTTGGAAAGAAGATACACTACCTTTTTTACGCGTCTTTCCAGTTAATCCATCACTCATTAGTCGAACCATTTCCCCTAAATGAGTAATTTGTACGAATTTCAATTTAATAGAAAAATAAAGACCTAAACCAATTAACATCGCAATAAGAATATATGACCAAAGAATTGTATTCGTTGATGAAACAAATTGCTCTAAAATATTCATACAATTAACCCCTCCTTTTCTCCATAAAACGAATTATATTTAAAAAACATTCAAAAATCAACATTTTTCGACAATTTGCAATTTCCAAATATTAGCCAGGCTCGCAGTAACAATATCTTTATGACTGCCCTCCCTCTAACTGTGCATACTAAAACAAAAAATAAATTCACAAACAACCCCATTGACAAAAATAACAACCTGTAACTATAATTATTACAACGGGTTGTAACAAACCTAATTACAATACATTCATTCACTTTCAGATATACACTTTAACAAAACACTTTGGAGGGATTTATTATGAAAATCGGAATTATCGGAGCAACTGGTAAAGCAGGAAGTCGTATTTTAAAAGAAGCATTAGATCGCGGACATGAAGTAACTGCAATCGTAAGAAACGCTGCAAAAATTACAGAAGACAATGTAAAAGTTTTAGAGAAAGATGTATTCTCTCTTACATCTAACGACCTGCAGGCATTTGACGTAGTTGTAAATGCATTCGGTGCTCCAGCAGGCGAAGAACACCTTCACGTAGATGCAGGAAACGTACTTATTGAAGCTATGAAAGGTGCACCAAATACAAAATTACTTGTAGTTGGAGGCGCTGGAAGCTTATTTGTAGACGAAGAGAAAACAACACGTGTATTTGAGACACCAGGTTTCCCAAAAGAATACCTTGCAACAGCTCAAAACCAAGGTGAAAACTTAGAAATCTTACAACAAACAAATGATATCACTTGGACATTCATCAGCCCTTCTGCACTATTCGCATTAGGAAAACGTACTGGTTCTTATAAAACTGGTAAAGACAACCTTCTTGTGAACGCAAAAGGTGATAGCTACGTAAGTTACGAAGACTTCGCAGTTGCAGCACTTGATGAAATTGAAAACCCAAAACATGTAAACGAACGCTTCACAGTTGTTTCTGAAGCTGAATAATAAAAAAATCTCGTAAAACATAATGTTTTACGAGATTTTTTTATTATTACACTTGTTCTAAACCATTTGGAGTAATCTTAAAGGAAATTTCTTTAAACTTTTTCTTATCTCCTTTTCCAACGAACTCACTATTTTTGTACCAGCTTAAACGATCTGATTCAGCATGATACACTTTTACTACATCACCATACTCGAACATCATACCATTTACTTGTTCTGCAAAATTCTTTGAAGTCTCTTGCCCTTCTGCTGTTACATGCTTTTTCTCAGTTCCGTTTTGATCATATAACGTAATTCCCATATATAATTCATTGTTAAAGTAACTATGAATTTTTTCATTTGTAGACGTTACATGTAGTTTCTTATCATCATGATTTAACGTTACAATAGAACGAACAACATTACTAAGCCCTTGATATACAATGCTATCTCCATATGTTACTTCTACTGGTACTTCTGTCAATTTCTTATTCCCAAAGCGATCTTTCGTTTCTACTTTTACTTTTTGTTCACCAATTTTTGTTGTATTCGGTTTTTCTACAAAACCAATTACTTCTCCGTCTTTTACTTGAACAAAGTTTTTTGCATCTAATTTATCAGCGTTTGTTCCGATTACTACTTTTTGTGGTACTGCTGTGACTTCTTGCTGCGCTTCGATTCTCTCGAAACCTTTTTCTGTTAATTTAAAGTACAACTCTTGTTTCCCTTTACCGTTACTTATAAACTCATTCTTTTGATACCACTTCAATCGATCTGATTCTGCATGATATACCTTAATAACATCACCATATGCGAAGTCTACA
The DNA here is from genome assembly GCF_051781745.1 of Bacillus cereus group sp. Bce019. Taxonomy (NCBI): domain Bacteria; kingdom Bacillati; phylum Bacillota; class Bacilli; order Caryophanales; family Bacillaceae; genus Bacillus; species Bacillus cereus group sp. Bce019. The sequence continues at coordinate 77,998 of NZ_JBPWJX010000006.1, read as the reverse complement.
CCATTTAACTGTTCTGCAAAGTTTTTCGAACTCTCTTGCCCTTCTACCGAAATGACTTTCTTTTCATTTCCATTTTGATCGTATAGCGTGATTCCCATATATTTTTCATTCTCAAAACGATAATGAACTTTAGAATCCGTAAATGTTGCCTGTAACTTTTTCGCATTATGATCCGTAGTTACGACAGAACGCGTATTATTACCATCACCTTGGAAGACTAAACTATCACCATAAATTACTTCCAATGGCACTTCTGTCACTTTCTTATTCCCAAAGCGATCTTTCGTTTCTACTTTTACTTTTTGTTCGCCAATCTTTGTTGTATCCGGTTTTTCTACAAATCCAACTACTTCTCCATCTTTCACCTGAACAAAGTTTTTCGCTTCTAATTTTTCAGCGTCTGTTCCGACTACTACTTTTTGTGGTACTGCTGTGACTTCTTGTAAACCATCGATTAATTCATATCCTTGCGGGGTAATTTTAAATAATTTTTCTTTTTTGTTTTTAGCTTCGCCTTGGTCTACACGTTTATTGTCATCATACCATTCCAAATATTGAGGCTGGATATGGTATACCTTAACAATGTCTCCATACTCAAATGACATTCCATCTAACTCTGTCACAAAATTCTTTAATCCTTGATGCCCTTCTGCAGAAACACTCTTCTTTTCATTTCCGTTTGCATCGTAGATTGTAACACTTATATATTTTTGATCTCGATAATTATGATTCAATATGTTCCTTACTAATGTCGTATTAAATTTCTTATCCTCATGACGTAACGTTAACACAGCGTTGGTATTCCAATATGTTTTAAATGCCATACTATCCCCATACACAACGTTAACCGATACAGGAATTGCATTTACATTTCCTTCTGCATCTACAATTTCTACATTCACTGTTTGTTTTCCGTTTTCTTGTTTAGGCCATACTATTTTCCCTGTCGTTTTTACACTTTCCCCTAGATTTGTTACAAGTTCACTTGCCTTTTTCTCATCAAATTCTGTACCTATTAAAATATCTGGCACTATATTAACAGCTTCACCATAAGGAACTTTGTACGCTTCAACTTGTTTTTCACGAATCGGATTACTATCTCTCGATAACCATATTTCATTTTTCGGTTCAGGTAATTGTAGTTTATTTACTTTTTCTACCGTATCCGCCTCTGCATGTAATCCCCATCTTGCAAAGTAAGAAATTAAATTTTGCCCTGCCGCTTTTGAAGCCATATATATAAACGTTTGTTTTTTCTCTCTATCTGAAATAGTTCCATCAATTTCTAACACAGGAAACTCTTTATCTGATAGCACTCTATACATTTGATGAAGCCTTGGATAAAACTGATCTCCATAAACTAACTGTAACTGCCAGAACATAATAACTGGGTCTGATTTATCAAAATCTTTTTTCTCATCTGGTTGATTCAAATATGCAAACGCCTTTTCATAACGTCCATCTATTTCCATTCTTGATTTATTTCCAAGAGCCGTTTGCACAGCTAGACTATAAATGTTAACTGTAGTTTCTCCCATACCTGTCCACTGCCAAGGTGCCTGCTGATGCAAGTGACCAACTTCATGCCACGGTCCCCACCCATTCTTTGTAAGTTCTTCTGTATTCAGCACTTTATCCATAGCATCTGGGACATAACCAGTATGATAGTGCTCAGCAAACATGTGATCGTTTCCTTTCGGGATTCTTTTTTCAACAAACTGCACATAATGGCTTGGAGACTTTGCAACTCCAATGCCATCTTCAGATAGACCTGCCACTGCGTTCTCCATTCTAATAATCTTATCATGCAATTTCATTAACTCTACTGGGTCTGTATCTCCCATATGATTTTTCACAGCATCATAACTCGCAGTAACTAAACTCCTTTCTCCCCTTAATTCTACTGCGTAAGGATCTTTGTACTTTTTCAGCATTTCATCCCAATCTTTTTTCGTATGTTTCCCTAGTATAAATAATGGGAAATGACTACCACCTTTTTCAACTTTTGCAGTTACCTCGCCGCTATCATTTAAATTATAAAAATATAAGATTCCGCCATTAGAGGACTTAATTACATTTTTACCTGGTTTCAAATCAAACTCTTTAAAACCTTCTACATCATAAGATCTCGTTCCGATAAAAGCTTTAATAGACTCTTTCCCTTGTATTTCAATCGCAATTTCTTCATTAGGTTTTGCATAAATTCCAGTTGGTTCATTAGCAGATAAATTCCATTTCTGTTTTAAGCGTTCTCTCTCTTCTTCCACATTTCCTTTCCCCGGCAACTGAAATACCCTTTGCTCAAACTTATTCTCTTGAACCTCTTCTAAACTCCCGCCCTTATTCTCTTCCAAAGGTGCGGCATATCCTTTCGATGCTTCGAAAGCTACTGGTGATAATAATGTAGATATACATATACCAGCTACTAATACCCTACTCGTCTTTTTCTTCGACATAATCTGTGTCCCCCTGTTCCTTTATTTAGAGAAACTATCCTATATATCCATTTAATAAAAAATCCTATTATTTTTATAAAAACATTTAATGAATAGACTAACACCTCGCGCACCTGTATCAATTACTACCGCATTTCCCTCCATGTATTCGCTTTCTTACATTGTAAAATTTTTATGTAATATGCCCTCCTCACTTCTCTCTATTTGTGATGAGTTCTCTTCGTACATAAAAAGAGAATAGTAAAAGATATACTTTAGTATTGTCATCTATACATCTAAAAATAAAAATAGCAATAGAATCTTACATTTTCTTCATATATGACCATCTATAGGTAGTTTTTCCAACTGAATTGTACACGCTTTACACTTTGTTTGATAGCCTTCCCAATCAGAACAATGTTACAATTTTGTGAATTTAATCTATCGATCGTAATGTTAAGATTTTATTATATTTTGTTATTTTTAAATAGTTTTTATACTATTAAAACAGTGCTTTATATAGTAAATGATTATTTCGATATAACTTTAAATTTCATAGATAAAAAGCATTGGTTAACACCAATGCTTTTTATCTTACCTTTTATATTGATTCGGTTTATGCGGTTCATTTGGAGTATATGGCTTATTTGGAGCCTCCGCCTTTTTCCAACTTACCGCTAATTCAGGACTTGTTTTTTCTTCACTACGCTCAAGTAATACTACTGCATTTTGAATAGTCGGTGTACCTTTATGCGCAATCCCTTGTAATTTCGTTAAATTCCCTGATACTTTAAAGCTAAATCCACCAGCTGGTGTTTGTTTCGGAATTAAAATGCGGAACTTCTCTCCTACATTAAATTCTGTTTTTGTTTCGCCTTTTTCATTTGCAAATTTCACGCCCGCTGGTGCACCTGTTGCTTGCACTTTATACGTTCCACTTTTTGCATTTGTTTCTACTGTATATAAGCCTGTTTCAAAGAAATCATTTTTCAATACTGCTTGTTGTTCTTCTGTAGGAGTTACACTCATCGTAATTTCTTGTAGTTCTTCACTAGCGCTTGCTTTTGCAACGATATCTTTCGTTACCTTTTCTACATTTTTATTACGGAAATCTAAATCATTAGCATCGATTTGTTTTAACGCATTCCACACTGCAAGCTGCGTTGCATAATGCGCTTCTCTCCAATCAGAAACACCTAATTCTTGTGGACTCTTTTGTGGATATCCATTCAATAATACACGGTATACGTTAATATCCACTTTCCCCATTTCCGGTAAATCTTGACCGCTCGGAGATTTCAAATCTACATTTAAACAAAAGGCAATTTTTCCATCTGCCGTTTTAATAAGCTCTGTTCGGATTGGTTTCTTCTTAGACTTACTATAACTCCAATCCATTTGATACTTTGTATGGTCCATAACTTCTGCGAATGCTTTTTGAAGTGGGAATAACACAAATAAAATACTTAAAAACATAGCTAAAAGTTTGAACGATTGCTTTATATTCATGTTCACAGCCCCTTAATAACAAACTTAATACTAAGTAGTATTTAATTAGAAAATATTTTTATACAAAAAAAAGAGTGCTTTTTACGCACTCTTTTTTCTTACCTTAGTCTTAGAAATCGAAGTTATCAGGATCTGGACCAACGCGGTGATTTTGATTTAACGCATCGATTTTTTCCATATCTTCTTTCGTTAATTCAAAGTTAAATACATCAGCATTTGCAATAATGCGGTGTTCTTTCGTTGATTTTGGAATTGTGATCACTCCATTTTGAAGGTCCCAACGTAAAATAACTTGCGCTGTTGTTTTACCGTGTTTCTCAGCAATCTCTTGTAATGTTTCGTTATCTAATAATTGACCTTGCATTAGTGGTGACCATGCTTCCATTTGAATACCTTGTTCTTTACAGAAAGCTTGTAGTTCTTTTTGTGTTAAACGAGGGTGGTATTCTACTTGGTTAATCATTGGTTTAATTTCTGCATCTTTCATTACATCTTGTAAGTGATGGATTTGGAAGTTACTTACACCAATTGCACGTACGCGCTTTTCTTTATAAAGTGTTTCTAGCGCTCTCCATGTATCTTTATATTTTCCTTCTGAAGGCCAGTGAACAAGATATAGGTCTAAATAATCTAATCCTAATTTTTTTAGACTCTCTTCGTATGCAGCGATTGTTGTTTCATACCCTTGATCTGCGTTCCATACTTTTGAAGTAATAAATAATTCTTCTCTTGCAATACCAGTCGCTTCAATACCTGCACGAATTCCTTCACCTACAGCTTTTTCATTTCCGTAAATTGCAGCTGTATCGATGCTACGGTATCCTGCTTTAATTGCTGATTTTACAGCTTCTACAAGTTCTGGTCCTTCTTCTACTTTAAATACACCTAAACCGAACCAAGGCATTTCTACACCGTTATTTAATACTGCTTTACTTTGTAAGTTTTTCATTTTATTTTCTCTCCTTTTATTTTACTTGATCTCTTTTTTCTAATGTCATGCTCCACGCTGTTAAAATAACAGCGGCTACTACCATAAGGCCACCTACCCAAGCAGTATGGATTAATCCTAATGAATTCGTTACAAGGCCACCTATATAAGAACCTAAAGCGATCCCTCCGTTAAATGCGGCAATATTAATTGCTGAAGCAACATCAACCGCACTCGGAACAAAGCGCTCTGCCAATATAACTACATATACTTGTAGCCCCGGAACATTCATAAATGCGAATAGTCCCATGAAAATAATTGTGATTAATCCAGCTACTTTAAATGGCGCTGTAAATGTTAAAACAAATAATATAATCGCTTGAATCAAGAACATGTAAAATAGCGCTCGAATCGGATTATGATTCGATAATTTTCCGCCGACCATATTCCCTATCGCAATTGCGATTCCATACACTAATAAAATGATAGTAACAGTACTTGCTTCAAATCCTGTTACTTCTTGTAATAACGGAGATAAATACGTAAATGTTACGAATGTACCGCCGTATCCAAGTGCAGTAATAATGAAAACAAGTAATAGTCTTCCATTTTTAATTAATTTAAATTGATCACGAAACGATACAGGTACACCATTTTTTAAATTAGATGGGACGAGTATACTGTTTGCGATGAAAGCAATAATTCCAATTACAACAATCGCCATAAATGACGCTCTCCAGCCAAATTGTTGACCGATAAATGTTCCAATTGGCACACCAGTAATAGTCGCAACTGTTAATCCAGTAAACATAATCGCAATTGCGCTAGCACGTTTATTCTCTGGTACGATTGCAGCTGCAATTGTAGATCCAATTGACATAAACACACCATGTGCAAACGCAGATACAATTCTTGCGATAATTAATACAGTGAAGCTTGTTGCTACCGCCGCAATGCCATTACCAATAATGAAAATAACCATAATCCACATTAATAATGTCTTCCGCGACATACTAGCCGTTAACGCTGTTAAAACAGGAGCTCCTACCGCTGCTCCTAACGCATATAAGGAAACCGTTAAACCGGCTGTTGTAACCGAAACATTTAAATCTTTTGAAATAGATGGTAGTAAACCGACACTAATAAACTCTGTCGTACCAATCCCAAACGCACTAATTGCTAGCGCTAATAAAGCAAACATACTTCTTCGGCTCGTCTGAGCTTCCGAAGATGGTACTGTATATGAACTCAATTGAATTCCTCCTTATTACAAGAAATCCAATCATAATAGTATGATAAAAAGGCCCTTTTATCTTCTAAAAAATATATTTCATACTTACAAATGCTATTATGAATGGTTTCATTCCTTTTTTGAAGAACGCACTTTAAAGTACGATAGGCACTAAAAAGTAACATAGTCACTTTTTGGTACCGTACTACTCATTTGCCTCTTACATGTGCTATTATGAAACATATTTAACATAATAAAAAGTACGTACTTTAAAGTGCTATAGGTACTAAAAAGTAACATTTATATGATTTAACTTATTTTACTCACAAGGGAGGGTTTCATATGAAGAAATACAATATTCCTGTAGAGGCGACTTTAGAAGTTATCGGCGGCAAATGGAAAGTTGTTATTCTTTGTCACTTAACGAAAGGTACAAAGAGAACGAGTGAATTAAAACGTTCAATGCCTGGTATTACACAAAAAATGTTAACGCAGCAATTACGTGAGTTAGAAAACGACGGCGTTATTCAAAGAAAAGTATACAATCAAGTCCCACCAAAAGTAGAATATTCTCTTACCGATTACGGTTGGTCTTTAGAATCCATTCTTGATTCTCTTTGTTCTTGGGGCGAATGCCACCTTGAAAAAGAAGGTAACACATCAATGCTAATTGCGGAAGGTGAATAATAGGAAAAAGGAAAAAACGAACATCAATTTGTTCGTTTTTTCCTTTTTTTCTATATATATATGTACATTTCTAACTGAAACAAAATATTTTATACGCTTTCATACCTTGTCAGCACTACGTTATACACTCAATATCAAATAATTAGGAATCATTTTTATGTTAACATAGGTGTATATAGTATATAATATAGGATATATATTATATACACTTTCCGGTAACGGAGCTTTTCCATTATGCGGACAAGCCATATATCGGACAGTTCATAAATAATAAGTAAGACATTATGGTTTTAGGTTTATGTTTGCAGCTTACTTGCTGTCATAAATTTAAAGGCATTTTATTGTGTTTTGTGAAACTTTGTATAAAGTTTCGTAACCGTTTACTATCTTACTTATAAAAAATAAGAGTATTGCTATCGTAAAGGAGAATTGGAGATGCCAGAAACTATGACTCAAACAAAGCCAGAACAAGAAACTGTACAAATTTCTGCTAGCCAAGGACAACTTGATGTACTTGATCAGTTGTTAAAACCTGAGGTACAAGAATCATTAACAACACTAGTAGAACAGCTTCCAAAATTAACTGAGCTTGTTAACATTTTAACTAAGTCTTATGACTTCGCTCAAACTGTTGCTACTGATGAAGTATTAAAAAGCGACACTGTTGGTGCAATCACAGAGCTTGTAGAACCTGTAAAAGATACAGTGAAAAGCATGGCTGCTACTGCAATCGAAGCGAAAGATCGTGCTGACGAAAGCAACGAAGTTATCGGCCTGTTCGGTCTATTAAAATTATTAAAAGACCCACAAGCACAAAAAATGTTCCGCTTTGTGAACGCATATCTTCAAATTAGTGCAGAACGTAACAATAAATAATTTAACTTATAACAACAATTAGTAAAGACGGGGGATATCATACTATGTCAAAACAAATTGTCATCTTAGGCGCTGGTTATGGCGGTCTTCTTGCTGCTTTAAACGTACGTAAATATTACAGCAAATCAGAAGCACAAGTTACAGTGATTAACCAATACCCAACACACCAAATCATTACTGAATTACACCGCCTTGCAGCTGGTAACGTGTCTGAGCAAGCAGTTGCAATGCCACTTACAAAGCTTTTCAAAGGTAAAGATATCGATCTTAAAATCGCAACAGTTGAGTCATTCTCAGTTGATAGCAAAGAAATCAAACTAGCTGGCGGCACTACTTTATCTTACGATGCACTTGTAGTTGCTTTAGGAAGTAAAACTGCTTACTTCGGTATTCCAGGACTAGAAGAAAACAGCATGGTATTAAAATCTGCTGCTGATGCAAACAAAATCTACAAACACGTTGAAGACCGTATTCGTGAATACGCGAAAACGAAAAACGAAGCTGATGCTACAATCGTAATCGGTGGTGGCGGATTAACTGGCGTTGAGCTAGTTGGTGAGCTTGCTGACATTATGCCTAAACTTGCAAAAAGCCACGGCGTAAATCCAAAAGAAGTGAAACTTCTTCTTGTTGAAGCAGGTCCAAAAATCCTTCCAGTATTACCAGACCACTTAATCGAACGTGCAACTACTAGCCTAGAAGCGCGCGGCGTTACATTCTTAACTGGTCTTCCTGTAACAAACGTTGCTGGCAACGAAATCGACTTAAAAGACGGTCAAAAACTTGTTGCTAACACATTCGTTTGGACAGGCGGCGTACAAGGTAACCCATTAATCGGTGAATCAGGTCTTGAAGTTAACCGTGGACGTGCAACAGTTGATGCATACCTACAATCTACTTCTCACAAAGACGTATTCGTTGCTGGAGACAGCGCTGTTGTCTTCGCTCCAGACGGACGTCCATACCCACCAACTGCACAAATCGCTTGGCAAATGGGTGAGTTAATTGGATACAACTTATACGCAGCACTAGAAGGCAAAGCATTAGAAGAGTTCGCACCTGTAAACTCTGGAACACTTGCTAGTCTAGGACGTAAAGATGCGGTTGCCACAATTGGAGCAAGCAATACTCCACTTAAAGGCTTACCAGCATCATTAATGAAAGAAGCAAGTAACGTTCGTTACTTATCACACATTAAAGGTCTATTCAGCTTAGCTTACTAATCTGAATATAAGCCCGAATCATGCCCTGCATGGTTCGGGCTATTTTTATCCCGCATTAACGGGCAGTAAAACCTCCACCTTAAAATACAGTGAATGCAGGGATGAAGTTGGAAGATTAACTGCCCGTAAAAGCCCGATTGGTTCAACTAATAATCAGTGGGGAGGAACAACCCCCCACTGATTAAAGTTTCACTTTATCCGTAATTTTCTCTAACTTATTTATTCGGCAGAAGAATAATATAACCCTTTTAATTATCTAAATTTACTGATTATTTTATGTCCAAATTGTGTATACGAAAAGATGGAAGTATCCTTCCCACTCCCATCCTTTCATACAAACTATTCGCCTAACTTCACAAGGCTGTAGTTCTTCTTCCCTTTACGAATAATAATAAATCTTCCATCAAATGAATTTTCTACAGTAACATCTGTACCCACATCTGTTACCTTCTCACCATTCATAGAAATCGCACCATTATTAATGTCTTCACGTGCTTGTCGTCTAGATGGTTCAATTCCTAAATCGACTAGCCACTCTACGATGTTTTTCGTCTCTTTTGAAGACTGGAATGTTGGCATTTCTTTAAAGCCTTGTTCAATTTCATCAGCTGTTAACGATTTAATATCTCCGCTAAATAACGCTGCTGTAATCTTCTCAGCTTGCAGGAACGCCTCTTTTCCATGAACAAATTTCGTCATTTCTTCCGCTAATACTTTTTGCGCTTCACGTTTATGAGGTTCCGCTTCTACCTTCGTTGCTAATTCATCAATACGCTCTTTCGTTAAGAACGTAAAGTATTTCAAGTATTTAATTACGTCACGGTCATCTGTATTTACCCAGAACTGGTAAAATTCAAACGGTGTCGTTTTTTCAGGATCAAGCCAAACCGCACCACCCGCTGATTTACCAAACTTCGTACCGTCCGATTTTAATAATAACGGAATCGTTAATCCGAATACTTTCGCCTCATGACCTTCTAACTTACGAATTAAATCTAAACCACTCGTAATATTTCCCCATTGGTCACTACCACCAATTTGAAGTTGAACATCCTCTTTCGTGTATAAATGATGGAAGTCCATCGCTTGCAAAATTTGGTACGTGAATTCCGTGAAAGAAATACCTGTATCCAAACGGCTTGCTACAATATCTTTCGCTAACATGCTATTGATGCTAAAGTTTTTCCCGTAATCACGTAAAAACTCAATAATATTTATTTCATGTGTCCAATCATAGTTATTTACCATCTTCACTTCGCTATTTCCACCAAAATCAAATAGCTTTTTCATTTGTGCTGTTAACGCATCTACATTATGCTGAACCACTTCTAACGTTTGAAGTTGACGCTCTGATTGACGTCCACTCGGATCACCAATTGTTCCTGTTGCCCCGCCAATTAAAATAACAGGATGATGACCAGCTAATTGGAATCTCTTCATCATCATAAACGGAATCAAATGTCCGATATGCATACTATCACCAGTCGGATCAACTCCGCAGTATAGTGAAATCTTTTTCTCTTCTACTAGCTTACGTAAGCCTTCTTCGTCAGTCTGTTGATTAACGGCGCCGCGCCATTCTAACTCATCAATGATATTCATCTTTTGTCATCCCCTTTATTTTTTAAAAACAAAAAATCCCTATGTCTATGACATAGGGACGATTATTCACCGTGTTACCACCCAGTTTGTATAAATAGCATAGCTACTCATACCACTCTTAGCAATAATATCGATTGCCAGTCCGCTTAGCATTACCTAAGATACTCCAGAGTGTAATTCACAAGTTTGTTTGTGCTAGGTTCCAGCAACCCCTAGCTCTCTCGTTAACAGTGACAAACTGCTACTGGGCTCTTTCAACGTATGTTATTTGTTAAATTATTAGCCATTATATTGAATTGAAAACAAATTGTCAACAATACCCAAATATTATTTTAAAATAATTCATATCTTCATACGCATTTCTTTATTCCTTATCTTCTCCAATAATCCTTACTTCTCGCTCCAACTTCACGCCAAATTTCTCTTCAACTGTCTTTTGTACGAAGTGAATTAAATCGATGTAATCTTGTGCTGTTCCGTTATCAACATTCACCATAAACCCAGCGTGTTTTAAAGAAACTTCTACTCCACCAATTCGCTTACCTTGTAGTCCTGAGTCTTGAATTAACTTACCAGCAAAGTTATTTGGTGGGCGCTTAAATACGCTACCACATGAAGGATATTCTAGAGGCTGTTTTGACTCACGTTTAAACGTTAAATCATCCATTTTGGCTTTAATTTCTTCATGTACACCTTCTTCAAGTTCAAATCTCGCTTCAAGAATAATGTAATGGTTGTTCGCAAATACACTCTTACGATATCCAAATTCAAATGCTTCTTTCGTCAAAGTACGTAGCTCTCCATCACCTGTCATTACGACAGCTTCTGTTAATACAAACGAAATTTCACCGCCGTATGCACCAGCATTCATATATAATGCTCCGCCAACTGAACCTGGGATACCACAAGCAAACTCAAGACCCGTTAAGTTATGGTCTAACGCAATACGTGATACGTCAATAATTGCTGCACCGCACTGTGCTACAATCGTCGTTCCTGTTACAGTAACACCTGTAATATGAATTAAACTTACTGTAATCCCGCGAATTCCACCATCTTTAATAATGACATTCGATCCATTTCCTAAAAACGTAACTGGAATATTATATTCGTTCGCATATTTAATAACTTCTTGAATTTCATCATAATTTGTAGGCGCAACAAAAACATCTGCTTTTCCGCCAACTTTAATATGCGTATGATTCTTTAACATTTCATCTTGTTTAACATGTCCTTCAGGCAATACCGTACTTAAATATTTATAAACCTCTTGCATATTCATTTTACGATTCCTCTATTTCTATATTCATTTTATCCCGTTATACGGGCCCATAATATCCCCACGTACATGAAAGAACCTAAAGTGGTGGATACAGTGTACCCAAAATCAATTCGAGACACCTATAAACCTCTTAATTTATAAGAGGTGCCACTCATATTAAAATATATATTGCATAATAAAGCAACCCAAATGGACTACTAAACTTGACATGTCATCAGAAAGACAACAATTTGTAAAATATGTGACTTTTTCAAAACACTATCCCTCAGTATCTTACTATACCATACAAAAAGAAAGTGGTATTTTTTTGTACTTTTTACTTTATTTACATCAATAAAAAAGAGCACATCCGACAGAATGTGCTCTTTCTATAATATTACTTTTCGTTCTCTTCTTTTTCTTTATCAAACCATAACAGCTCATCGTTATCAACTTCACCATTATAATTGATTAAAATTTCTTCTCCTGCTTTTATATCCTTATAAGCATAGAAGTTAAACGTATGGTTCTCGAAGACAATATCATACGTTGCATTCGGTGTATATGAATGATTGAATAACATACCGTATCCTAAAAGGATTGCTGTATGATTGATTCCATACTCAAATGCGTAGTCAGCAAGTAATGTTTTCTCAATATGTTCATGCTGTTCATTCGGATAAGAGATAACTGGTGCTGCGTGTATCAACTCACCCTTTTTAATATCACGAGTTGCAAATACACCTCTATTAAATTCTCCATCACTAAGTTCAGAAGTCTTAACTTCGATCATATGCGTCACCTATTTAATTCTTTCTTTGAAGTATTTTAATTCCGCTATTAGCTGAATTTTATCTCCTTAAGCTTGGCAGAAAACGCGCAGAAAAGCAATTAAATTCCTATCAAGTATTCGTTTCAATGAAAAAAGAGCACATCATTCGTGCTCTTTCCAAGCAATATTACTTTTCTAAAATATCTTCTAACAACTTCACTTGCTCGCTAACAGTTTGTAACGTCTTCACTGACGTATCATTTCGATGTTTTTCTTCTTCCACACTCGCTAGCACTTCTTCTGTAGCTGTAGAAGTTTGCTGAATTACGTTAGAAGCATGCGTAACATCCTTTACGATATTCGTCGTTTTAACTTGGAAACTTTCTTGATGAACAACAACCTCTCGCATTACTTCATTAATCGCATCAATAAACTTCCCTAAATCAGTTACATTTGTTAAAACGCTTGCTAACATCTCGTTACATTCTTCTTGTACTCTTTCTGACTTCTCTACTTGCACTTCTACCTTACTTGCTTGATTACTAAACTCCTTCAAAATCCCTTGAATTCTTCCCGCAGAACGATTTGATTCTTCAGCAAGCTTTAACACTTCACTCGCTACAATAGCAAAACCTTTTCCATGCTCGCCTGCCCTCGCAGCTTCAATATTTGCATTTAAAGCTAGCAAACTCGTCTGACTTGAAATATTCGTTATTACATCTACAATTTCATTAATTTGTTTCGATTGCATCATTAAATCTCTAAATATAATTCCAGACTGTGAAACAACATCATTTAAACTTCTCATGTTAGTTTCAAAATTTCTTAGAGTATGTACACTACCTTTTGAAATTTCTAAGCTTTCATCCACACGAGCCGATGCAGTTCTTACTTGAGAGATGATTTGTTCAATATTTCCCTCCATATCATTCAATACTTCTACCGAACGATACATCATCTCTGATTGTGATTGCGTACCAACTGCCACCTCTTCAAAGGCAAAATTAATTTCACTCATCGATTCCATCGACGTGTTCATATTTTGTCTTAAATGATTGAAATTACTATCTAGTTTCACAACTGTTTCTTCAATAAGTCTTTGCGTCTCTTCTAACTCCTGAGCTTTTCTCATTACTTCTTGCTTCTCATCACTTAAACGAAGGAGCAAATTAGAACCGATTTTCGTGACGCCCCACATAGCGATTGTTACAATCGCTAACAAACTTGCGAAATTAGCAGCTTCAGACGAGGCTGTATAAGCAAAAAATTGCTCCGGCCAATAGCTACAAAGGATAAATGTGATCACAACAGCTACCCCGCCAAGAATTAAAATGAGGCGCTCACTTAAGTAAATAAGTGAAACAGCTAATGTAAAATAGACCATTTGAAATACAGCCGGGCTTTCATTAAAAGCTTGTACCATAACGTAAGACATTGTAAGCAACATAAATGTCATGATATATTTATAAGCTGATTCCATACTTTTTATAAAAGTAAAAAGCGTTCCAAATGCAACGACAGAAATACCACAAATCCAAAATGCTATGGCTCTCTCTGTAAAAATATATCCATAATACCCAATTGCGATTATCCCAAGGAAGAAACTACAAATCGTTATAAACAGTAATAAATGATTTTTCTGTGATTCTTTCTCAAGGTTAGAAAAACAAGTCCTCTTTAACCACTCCATATGAAGCCCCACCTTCTACTTATACATATCAATTACTTCAGTTTAAATACCGCACTTACTGGGTTATGATCGCTATTTTCAAACTTTAAATCTTTTCCTTGTACATTTACAATCTCTACATTCGGTGAAACGATAAAGCCATCAATAATAGTGACGAAATTTTCACCTTCTACATATTTCTTTACATCATCTCTCACAGTCATAACAGACGGATCTACAGCCCACTTAAAGCCACCATCCGTAAAAGTCCTTTGGTAACTCTACTAACCACTCAGGACGCTCTTTCACGAACTTCGGATCACTTAATTGGGCGTTCGAAACCAATTGATTCCAATCTCCGCCCATTATTACGTAATCACCATTTTCATAATGCTTGTTCATATATTCTTTTAAATACTCTACTTGCTGTTTTCTAATTTTCCCGCCTTCATCATAAGCAGACAAATGTAAATTTACGAGTCTAACATGTTTTCCATTATTAACAGGAATTTTATATTCCACAATTGCTCGATCTAAATCAAACAAACGCTTTGGCCAAGGCTCCATTCCAGGAAGCTGGAACCTCTTCGCTTCTTGAACAGTGTATTTAGAAAACGTACTTAATCCAGCCTCCGCATATCCCATTGGATTTGTTATTGGCACTGGAACCCATTTCGTATCGTAGTTCTTGCCAAATGACGAAACATAGTCAGGTAATCCTTTTTTCAAAAATTCATGTCCATTTACATCAAATGAACGAAGTGACTTTATATCAACTTCTTGTAATAGTGCAAAATCACTATTCTCATTTTGTAAAAACGAAAGCATATTCTTTAAATTAGTTTCCGTTTGCTCTTTACTACTTGAACCAGATCCCTTTCCACCATCCATAAAGAAATCTTGATCCTTATCTAGTCCAGCATATCCAATATTAAATGTTGTAACTTTAAATTCATGTCCAGTCGCTAATACGCGCTCCTTATTATTCTCTACCTTCAAGCTTATAACATCAGCAGGCTGTTCTTTAGTAAGTGTCATATACGCTAGAAATCCTCCTACAATGCCCGCTACTACTAAAACACATATAAATATGATTTTTAAAAATTTCTTCAAATAAATGACTCCTTTTCACGCAAATTTATTTTTCTTTATTTTCAGTCAAATAAAACAAAACGACACACATAAGAAACATTTTATCATAATTAAAACCTTATATCACTATATTTAGTTGATAAGTAATCAATCCCATTTTAATTACCTGAAAAACCTTCAGACATCAAAAAAATAAAAGTTACACCTACCTCCTCACTAGAAATTAAACGGTATATTTAGTACACTATATGTAATAATCCTAGGCGATGGAGTTCGCCATAAACGCTGCTTAGCTAATGACTCCTACCAGTATACATACTGGTAGGAGTCTATTTTTTTGAGCAAGCTATTTAAAGAGGTGAGAAAATTGATTTATATTATCGTTGGCATTGCTGGTATATTAGGAGCTCTTTCTCGTTATTATTTAGGTCTTAATATCACCACATTTTGGCATCATTCATTTCCATTAGCAACATTACTCATTAACTTAATCGGTTGCTTCTTCTTAGCGTGGCTAACTACTTATATCGCCCGGCTAAACATCTTACCTTCAGAGGTTATCACAGGCATCGGAACTGGATTCATCGGTTCCTTTACGACTTTTTCAACATTTAGTGTAGAAACTGTGCAATTGATCAATCATTCTGAGTGGAGCATAGCCTTCTTATATGTATCATGTAGCATACTTGGTGGCCTCATTATGTCTGGCCTTGGCTATACACTTGGAGATTTCTTAATTAAGAAATCTCTTACGGAAGGTGATTACTCATGATAGAAGCCTTATTAGTCGGAACAGGAGGATTTTTCGGTGCGATTACACGATTTGCAATTAGCAATTGGTTTAAGAAAAGAAATAAAACACAATTTCCAATTGCTACATTCCTTATTAATATAACAGGGGCGTTTTTACTTGGATATATAATTGGCAATGGAGTCACTACAGGCTGGCAACTACTATTAGGCACTGGATTTATGGGTGCATTCACTACATTTTCGACGTTTAAATTAGAATCTGTTCAGCTTCTCAATCTAAAAAAACTGTACATCTTCCTTTTATACTTAAGCGCTACGTACATAATTGGTATCCTCTTCGCATTCCTTGGAATGAAGCTAGGCGGAATATGAAAAAAAGCGACTCTATTGAGTCGCTTTCTTTCATAAGAAATATGTCCCGCCATATGGAATAGAAAATAAACCAGCTGGATGTACATCGTAATGTACAATTTGCATCGGAAGCTGTGAATATGGCATATACTGATTTTGCATCATTTGTGCAAAATATGCTTGTTGTTGCATTTGAATAGCTTGATTCACAGCATGAATAGTTCCCTGTGCCCCAGCCAGTGTAATAGCTGCTCCTACTTGTCTTCCATTATAAAAATGATGGTTCATCATGATTCATCTCACTTATTCTTTTTCTTCCATATGGTATGTTTCTATTTCATAGTGAGTGTTTTGTCCCTATTGGTAGTCCCTATCTATTGCCCTTTTTCAGCTTTGAAGTAATAAATCCAAATAATAATACACCAATACCACTAAGGAACAATACATAACTTATCGATACTAGGAAAAAGAAAGGTTCTTCAAGGAATCCATCCGCTCCTACTTTACTGTTTGAAGCATGTATAGTTAAAGAAATAATCGCTAAAATCATGAAAGAAATAGCTACTACGTATTTATTTTTCATCATATACTCTCCTTTAATTCTCACTGATCTTATTACCATCATAATAAGCCTGACTATATCATAATTCAATAATAATTTTTCGTTTAACAATAACAACATTGTTGTTTGTATGACAAAAGAGCTATAGATAAAATATTATCTATAGCTCTTCCAATCGGTTATTTTGTACCAAAGTATGCCTTTTGGAACATACACATTCTTATCGCATTATGATAGTTACCATCAACGAAAAACTCATCGATAAGCTCACCTTCTACCATAAATCCAACCTTTTTATAAACATGTACTGCTTTTTCATTTTCCTTATCCACAACTAAATATATCTTATGCATATTTAGTACGGAAAAAGCGTAATCCATCGCTAAACGTGTCGCTTCCGCTGCATAACCATATCCTTGATAATTTGGATCAATAATAATTTGGAATTCTGTTCTACGGTGAATATAATCGATTTCTACTAACTCAACTAATCCAACCATTTCATTTTCTTTCTCAACGATAAATCGGCGTTCGCTTTGATCATGTATATGTTTATCGTATAAGTCTTGCAGCTCCACAAATGCCTCATATGGCTCTTCAAACCAATACGACATAATATGCGCATTATTATTCAGTTCGTGTACAAACTTTAAATCTTCTCGTTCTAATGGACGTAACTTCAATTCCTGATTCATTCCTATAACCTCCAAGTAAAAGAAACCTCTTCACTTAATTTCTCAATTTTTTTCGATTTCAAACGCCCTAATTTCATTGTAAACTTTCAAGCAACTTGAAGGTCAAGATGTAAAAAAGTAGTGCAAACTTATGTCTGCACTACTACTCTTTTCTCAAATCTCTCATATTCGATATGTATAAAGCAATAACTAAAACAAGAATTGCTCCTGCGTATAATAACGTCTCCATCGGTTCCTCATGAGACACAATAATTAATCGAATTAAAGCCGTAATTCCGATATAAATAAAATAACGTAACGGGAAATGATAGTTCGATTTAAAATACTTAATAATTAATGCAATGAACTCGAAGTATAAGAAATAGACGATGATACTTTCAACCAATTTATAAGACGTATACTCTTTTGCCGAAAAAATATACTGCACAAACGTAATTGTCTCATTCACTAAGAAAATCGATAACACAATGGATAATATAATTAAAGCTATATTTAATATCCATTGCAAAACACTAGCTATAACATGATCGATATTAAATGACTTCATATTCTCTTTAGACTCCCCTTCGTATAAGTACTTATTTATTATAGCAAAATTACGATTGGAAAGAAGTTAAATCATATATTCGTCCTTTGTTGTTGCCAGTGTAGGTGATGTTCATTGTTTGGAGGAGTCTTTTAACCGCAGAACTAGATTCCATATTAAGAAATTCCCTCAATTCGCTATTAGTAGTTATCATACTAAACAGAAGTGTGTAATCTTGTACAGCACGTAAATGAGCATGTTTAGACATACTATTGCAGTTTGAACAACGCCATCCCCGCTTTTCTTTTAACATTGCCATTGTAAAACATTCCTCACACTGTACACCCTTTAGCAATTCCTCTTTTTTAATTTTATATTGTGCAAGAACATTTTGACGTTGCGGAATGTGCTCATTCATAATCTGGCCTATAAGTCCATTTATATTATCAATCACTTTTTCTTTATATTGATTTTTAATCTGTTTTATTCTATTAGGTAAATTTGCACTGTGGATAATTTTACTAGACAGTATTTCATCTGAAGTTTTAATAATTGTACGAGGGGAACTAATTACAACGAGGGATTCAATCGGAATATTATGTAAACCATGTAGATTCAGCCATTTTCTCAGTTGCATCTCTTGCCGTTTTAGTTGTAAAAGCGGATCTGGGAATCCTTCTTCTGTATTACCATCTACTATTCGAATAAGCTGATTGAACTTTGCATCAAAAATTAATGTACCAATAATATTTTTTATTTCAAGAAAAAGAAGAAAATAGGATGAAACTATGAGGGTATCAATTTGGAAATAATGTTTTTGATCAAATAACCTAATATCATGTAAAATACTGTATTCTGTTTCGGGTAAAAAACTAAGTGGATACTCAATCGCCTGCTCTCCTTTATAGCCGGCCATAAATTTCGCTAGACTTTCAACCACCACATTCCTTTTTGGATGATGAGCAGGCAATCTTCTAAGTAAAGCTTCTAATTGCAGCAAATATACGGGAATTTTCCGCTCTTTCACAATCATTTTTATCCCCCTTCAAAATATATCAGCGATTTTTCAAATATATCAGCGCAACTCCAAATATATCGGCGATTTTCGAAATATATCAGCGCAACTCCAAATATATCAGCGATTTTCGAAATATATCGACTTACCGACAAAAACCGACAAAACATACACACATAAAATCTTATATACAGTATAACATCACAGCAAAAATCGCAATGTAAGCATAATTTGTATACCCCAATGTGATTACGCCATTTTCAAAATGATAAATTTACATTCACCCCATGTAAAAGACCTTTTTATAAATATGAACAAATTTTAGGAATTAGTTTATCTTTTTTTAATGTTTTATTTAGAGGCAGTTTATAGTCGGGTATTAACATAAGAAACGTAGCAACTAAGTTCATATATGACGCACTGCTACTATAATCGCTAACCGTACTACTTGAAATCATAAAATAAGGAGACGATAAAACATGAACAAAAAAGCAAAAGCACTATCATCCGTACTGCTCGGATTCACATTAGCATTAACAGGGTGTGCTGGTACTAAAGCTGAAGAAAATCATGGGAAACAAAAACAAGAACAAGTTGCTAAAGAAACAAAAAAGGAAAATAAATTAACTAAAGGGCAAAAAATGGCTAATATTCTTAGCGAGACAAATTGGCAAGGTACACGAGTGTATGACAAAGATAAGAATGACTTAACAAAAGAGAATGCGAACTTCATTGGTCTTGCAAAATATGATGCGAAGTCAGGCAGATATGAATTTTTTGATGCTAAAACAGGTGCAAGTCGTGGCGATAAAGGCACTTTCTTTGTCACAAATGATGGGAAGAAGAGAATATTAATTTCAGAATCAATGAAGTATCAAGCTGTCGTTGACATGACAAAACTAAATAAAAATGTATTTACTTATAAACGAATGGGTAAAGACGCTAACGGTAAAGATGTAGAAGTTTTCGTTGAACATGTCCCATATAAAGAAAAAGAACTTTCTTTCACTGATCCGGACAAGCAGCTGAACACGACTACAGGAGATATTGTTAAAAACGTTGATGGAGATAAAATTTTAGGCGGTACCCTTTGGCACGGAACAAAGGTATTAGACGAAGCTGGTAACGATGTAACACAGTTTAATTCGAATTTTATAAGTTTAGCAAAATTTGATGACAAATCTAATAAATATGAGTTTTTCAATAGCGAAACAGGTCAAAGCCGCGGTGATTATGGCTACTTCGATGTTGTACACGAAAATAAAATAAGAGCCCATGTTTCAATTGGAAATAACAAATACGGTGCTGCTCTTGAACTTACTGAACTAAATAAGAATAAATTTACGTATAAAAGAACTGGTAAAGATCAAGCTGGTAAGGATATAACTATATTCGTTGAACATGAACCTTATAAAGGTGATATGAAACCACAATTTAGTTTTTAAATACGTTTGATTAAAGATCCTGTACTGAGTTGCAGGATCTTTCTTATTAAGCAAGAGAACGAAAAGACGAAAAACATGTAGCTTTTCGTCTTCACAATATTCCCACCTTATAGTTAATGATTTACAAAACCTAAAAACATACCGATACAAAATAAAATTTATGACTAAGTAAAAAAGCGCCCTACTTATAGGGCGCTTTTTTTATACTTAATGACTAATACTAGCTGTTGGGTATAATGTTGTTCCTCCAATTGAAACTTTTATTTCATTTGTTAATGGAACGTTTTGTTCATTAATAATTGTTCTCCACCATTCCCATGCAAGACCTGTACATTCTCTTGCTACAATTTTTATATTTTTTGAGTTCGGTGGAAGAGGGATAACTGTAGAGTAATGAGCCGTTTTGTCTTTTCCGCTACCATCCCATGTTTTATGTGTTAGTACTTCGTTACCCTTTTGGTCAAATGTGAATTCATCCCAAGATACATCAAATTGAGCAACGTAAGCACCGTAATGATCAAGTGTCATTTTAGCACTTGAATATTCTGTAGTTGTCGTCTCAATATAATCTGTATTGTTATGAACAGCAGCAGTTGCATTATCTTTTAAGAAAGTACTTGTATATGAAATTGGGTATGCTGGATTTTTAAGACTTAATTCAGCATTATCTTTAATGATATTTCGGATTTCATTGAAATCTTTAGTAACAACCTTGTTATGCTCTTTCGCATCTCCGCCTAATACTACAGCAGTAAAGGTACTTTCTTCAAAAATGTCTTTATACTGTCCACTTGTTTCAACGCTGTTATTCTTAAGTAAGGCTTTAAAAGCAGCTTGTACATCTTTGCTCTTAGATGTTGTTTCTAATTTTACATAAATCGTTCTACCATAAGCTACATTTGAAACCATAACAGGTGGAGCCGAATTACTTACGCCTTTTCGAGTTAACTCATCAAAAGTAACACTATTATCAAAAAGGTCGGATGGATTGTTAGGTAGTTCAGCACTTACCGTATAAAATATTTGCTTATATGCGGCAACCATCACTTTTTTCTCTCCATTTGCAACCGCATTAAAATCAATATTTAGACTGTTATCAAGATATTTAGCGTTAACATTAAGAGCACTTGCAATTTGTGATTTACTATAAACCATAGATTCCGTATACTGCATTCTTGCAGGTAACGTATGTGTTGTAGAATACTTTTCATTCCAAGTAGATACTAAATCGTCTACTGCTCCAGCTACATTACCATATGTCGGATTTTGGACAGTGATTGTATTTTCTTTTCTCATGCCCGGTAAGTCTATACTAATATTCAAAGGCTTTCTCTTAGCCACTAATAAACTCGGTTGATTGTCTGCAAAAGCTTTATTAGCAAGTTGTACAGCTCCTGGATACGTGCGATTCACTACAGAATCAATAATTGAAATATCGACTGGTGACGTTGTAAGTGATTTTTTCTCGCGTTCCACTACTACAAATTTACCATTTGAATTGATACTTTCTTTCGGAACAAAACTCTCTACCTTATCACCATTTACAGCTAAAACCTCTTGATTATTATATTTAAGATTTGCTATACCAGTATCAATGCCACTAGCATTTTTGGTTACATCAGTTGCATTACTTGCTTGTGTTTCTGCGAAGGAAATAGATGAATAATTAATAGTGCATAGACTAACTAATAAACATGCAAGGAACTTTCTTCTTTTAGTGTTTTTCTTAATATTCAGAAAAATCACCCCGTTCTTTTTTTAGTAAAATATAATAATGATTGCTAACTAATAAATTTACATAAATGCTTTTAAAAGTTCTTGAATTAACGGGATTACGCCACCTACAAATTTTAAAACTGCCATTGCGATTTCCATATTATTTCCTCCTTTTTATTGCTACGAAAATATGATTTATCTTTATGCCCTCATTATAGTAACCCCTTACACTTTTATCAATACACTCTGATATGCAATATTACATATAAAAAAACAAGCTGAATTCTTTTGAAAAATTATACAGAGATATTTTTTCCACTTGGTACATACTTGAAAAGGTGAAGCATTCTTTTGCATTTTATGAGTAATCACATAAAAAAAGCTGCTGCCTATAAAATACAGACAGCAACTTCAACTAGAGTGTCTTGCATAATCTACGCAAGACATTTTATAACTAATACACCGCGATCGGCCCATAAGGACCATTAATAATCTCTATTTTTGTTTCAAAAATATCTGTCAAAAGTGTTGAGTCCATAACCTCTTCTACTGTTCCGAAAGCAGCAATTTGTCCATCTTTCATAGCACAAATTTTATCCGAGTATTTAGCTGCAAAATTTATGTCATGCATAACCGTCAAAATTGTTCTTCCAAATTCATTAGCTGCACGTCTTAAATGCTCCATCATTTGAACAGAACGAGCAACATCAAGGTTGTTCAAAGGTTCGTCCAAAAGTACATATTCCGTCTCTTGGCACAATACCATCGCTACATATGCCCTTTGTCTTTGACCACCAGAAAGCTCATCTAAATATCTATTCTCTAAACTAGTTAAATCTAAGAAATCGATATATTTAGAGATGATAGCCTCATCTTCTTTAGTCAATCTTCCCTTTGAATAAGGAAAGCGCCCAAATCCAACTAGTTGTCTCACAGTAAGCCTAGTTACAAAATGATTTTCTTGTCGCAATATAGTCAAAACTTTTGCTAAGTCTTTTGATTTAGATTCAGAAACATCCATATTTGCTACCTGAATTTGACCTTCATCCATATCTAAAAGTCTGCCAATCATCAAAAGTGTCGTTGACTTTCCAGCGCCATTTGGTCCAATTAAAGAAGTAAAGCCTGCTTTTGGTATTTCAATATCCAAAGGTCCTATTTTTACCTTATCAGTATAGAACTTTTTAACATTATCAATTTTTATCATAAAGCCCTCTTCCTTAAAACTATAGTTAAGAATATGATTCCACCGAATAATTCAATAATAACTGAAACTACACCTTGAGCATGGAATACATGATACATTAAAAAGTATGCGCTCGTCATTATTAAAAATCCTATAGCAAAAGCCATCGGAAAAATATATCTATGATCATAAGTTGACGCTGCCTGATAACTCAAAGTTGCCACTAAAAAGCCGTAGAAAGTAAGTGGCCCAATTAGAGCTGTTGAAATGGACATTAAAATAGCTACTAATACAAGCGTATAAATTACACTAGGTTGGTATTTAACTCCAAAAGAAGTAGCAACATCTTTTCCTAGTGATAAAACATTCAAATTCTTAGAATGAGCAAAAATTAATACCGCTACAATTATGATCATAGGAATTACAATAGGAAAATATGCAGGATCTGCATGATTAACAGAACCAAATAGTCTTGCTTGTAAAATATCAAATTCTGAAGGCGCAAGTAGTTTTCTCATGAAAGTTGACACAGAATTTAGCCCGGTACCAATAATAATTCCAACTAAAAGCATAAGTTGTAAATTCCCGTATTTACCGGAAAGTAACCATCCATAAAGTATCAAACTCATGAAGACCATAACAACAACTTGGAATAAAAATGATCCAATTCCATTAAAATTTATTAACGCACTAGCACCAAAGAAGAATACTGTACTCGTTTGAATTGCTGAATAAAGTGATTCGAAACCTAAAAGCGAAGGAGTAATAATTTTATTATTCGTAATAGATTGGAAGGCAACTGTCGACAAGCTATGGCAAACCGCAGCAATAATCATTGCAACAATAGCTACTATCCTTCTCTTAACAACTGGGATAAAAGAAGGTGAATCTATCGGAACTGGATTGTTATAAACTAAAAGTCCATATGAAGAAAGAAGACCTAAAGCAATCAATGTTATCAGTAAAATCCAATAACGTCTTGCTTCCTTCTTAGACCGAAAAGCACTAGCTGATCTACTTTCATTATGAAGGCTAGAATCGATTTCGACATTTTCTTTTTTTCTATATTCTAATGTGATCATCGTAGCCTCCTTGGTTTTCTTTGTCTCAATAAAATAGTAATAAACACGACTGCTCCCACTGTTGCAAGTATTAAAGAAACAGGTAATTCAAAAGGCTGTATAATTGTTCGAGAAATGATGTCACAGGCAGTTATTGATCCCATTCCGATCACACAAACCCAAGGTAAATTACTCCTAAGATCATCACCTCTAAACATTGAAACGATATTTGGCACAATTAATCCTAAGAAAGGTAAGTGTCCAATAACAGCTGCAACAATTCCAACTGCAACAGAGATAAGAGCAGTCCCAAAAAGAACAATTCTATTGTAATTAACTCCAAGACTTGTTGCGACATCTTCTCCTAGTCCAGCTAAAGTCAATCTATTAGCATACATAAAAATAAGAAAAGTAATGATAACAATCAGCCATAAATATTCATATCTTCCCACCTGAATGTTAGCAAATGAACCTACAAACCAAGTTTCAATACTTTGCGTCTTTTGAAAAAGGAGTCCTAAAAAAGTAGACACTGCAGAAATTACTGCTCCAAGCATCAATCCAATAATCGGAACAATTAAAGACGAACGAAGCTTAACTCTTCTTAAAAATAGAAAGAAAATCATAGTTCCTATAAAAGAAAAAATGATTGCACCAGTCATTCTTTGAACTAAAGTCGGGGCAGGAAATAATAAATACACAAAAAGCAGGCCTAAGCCTGACCATTCAATAGTCCCCGTTGTAGTAGGTTCAACAAAGCGATTCTGTGTAATGAGTTGCATGACGAGCCCTGCCATCGCCATCGCAGCTCCAGTAAGCATTAATGCAGCTGTTCTCGGAACACGAGTTATGAAAAACATCTCTGTCCCGTCCTCTTGTCCACGTATATCATAAACTCCAGTAAACAGTGATATAATCCCTAAAATTATAACAACTATAACTGCTATTATAAAAGGTTTTGTCCATATTTTATTTTGATTATAAAACTGGGGTTGAGAAATATTCTCAACCCTAGAAATCATATTTTTTGACACTGTTTCGTACTCCTTTACACTACTTAGCTAAAGTTTTTGCCATATTTCCAAATAACTCTATATAAGTTTGAATTGATTCATTCGTGTAAGTATCTTCTGGTGCATAAATAACTTGTTTTTTAGAAACAGCAGTTGTGTTTTGAAGAGCAGGTGATTTAGAAATAACATCCTTAGCAGGTGTTGACTTAGCTGCATCAGATGTTGCAGCATCACGATCTAATACGAAAATCCAATCAGGATTTGTTTGTGCAATAGCTTCAACAGAAACGTCATCACCTTTATGACCTGCAGTAGAATTTGAAACTTCTAACGCTGGAATCCAACCGAAAATTTCATACATTGGTCCCCAAACACGACCAGAATGTGGAGCAGCAAAACCAATATTACCACCAGTAACGATAACACTCATAACTTTATCTTTTCCGTTATAAGCAGATTTTGCTTTTTCAATAGATTTATCAAAATCAGCTACTAATTGTTTAGCTTCTTTATCTTTATTAAAGATTTTTCCTAAAGTAATCGTAGAATCTTTAAGTCCTTTTACTAAGTTTTCGCCAGGCTTAGTAGCTTTCTCAGAAACATCAAAATTAAGATCAATAACTGCTGCATTTGGTACTAATTTTTTGATTTCTTCGTAATGGTCAGCAAATCTTTGACCAACAATTACAAGTTCAGGATTTGCCGCTGCAATAATTTCTAGATTTGGTTCACGGTGATTCCCAATATTTTGAACTTTTTCATCCTTTTTATATGCTGAATCAGCAGGCATGATATCCTTTGGAGCAGCCGCTAATTTAATTCCCCAATCAGATAAAGTTTCAAACGTTCTGTTATCCAAAGCAACTACATTCTTTGGGTTTACAGGGACTTTAACAGTTCCATGAGCATCAGTGATTTCAACCGTTTTTGGCTTATCACTACCATTATCTTTATTATTAGCCTTCGAAGTTTCTTTACTTGAATCTGAGCAAGCTACTAACATTAACGTGAAAACTGCTAGAATACTCACTAATTTTAAAAGCATAGATTTTTTCATATGTATACTCCTTATAGTGTGATTTATTTCGAAAATGATGACATCCATAGATTGAATTAGAAGGTAACTTTTATTCAATTGAATCGCTATTGATAATCATTTTCATTTGAACATCCTGTTAATTAGTATAGTCATTAATTCTGTGAAAATCTTGTGAATGGTGTGAATTCATAAAATCAGGCATAGAAAGTAATATGTGAAGTCGGGTGTATTGATTAACCTTTATTCTTCAGAGCGTGTCGATTTTTTTCGAGTAGACACTTTCAGTAGAGCTGGTCTCAACTCGTCCCCTCCACACTACCCAAAAGATGCTCATTAATAGCTAATGTTTTCATAATCCATTGCCTGATAGAAATATTCTTTTTACAGTTTTCATCTATTAATATTTCTCAGAAACTATTTGATTATCACATTTAACAAAAAAACGAGTAAAACTGAATGAAATAGTTTTACTCTTTTTCTATTACCTTATTTTATCATTCAATCATTGAATAGCCTCTGCCGTGTATCGTTTGAATATATCTCTCTTTCTTCTCGCACTTTAACTTTTTTCTTACATACCCAATATATAAGTCTACTACATTTGGATTTACTACTATATTATATCCCCATACTTGATTCAAAAGCATTTCACGGCTCAATATTGTGTTTTTATTCTTGATTAAAAATACAAGTAAATCGTACTCCCGCTTAGTAAGCGAGAGGTTTTTGCCACCTTTTTTCACAATATTGCTAGATGCATCAACAAAGAGATCTTTAAACTGAAAAAAGTTTATCTCCTTTTGCTGGTTACAATCACTTCTCCTTAAAATTGCTTGAACTCTTGCTACTAATTCTTCTTTCGCAAATGGTTTTCTTATATAATCATCTGCTCCTGCTTGTAACCCTGCTACGCAATCCTTACTAGAAATATTGTCAGTCACAATAATGATCGGTGTCGTTTTAACAAGTCGTATTTGTCTGCAAATTTCTGGTCCAGATATACTTAATGAATCCCAATCCAATATGATAATATCCCAATCTTGTTCATATATTATATTTAAACCTTCGTTTTCATTGTGAAGTTTTAAAATGAAGTAACCTTCTTGCGTTAAACCGCTTACGATTTTCTTTGCTGAAGACCGTTCATTTTTAATCACCAACACCTGCTTCACCGATGGTTCACCTCTACTTCAATATAAATTATTTAGATAAAAAAATTATCCCGAAAAAATAATTTAAGATTTATAAATTTAAAACCCCTAAATAATCCATTAAAACAGTTTATTAGGAGAACTCTATATAATCTTACAATAGGTATGGATAAAAACACAAAACATATGAAGATTCGAATAAAGTGAAAAAATAATAAAAACTCAACAATTGGGCGTTTACTAGCAGCTATATTATCTACCTGCTTATCGTCAATAACCATTTCTTCATTTTCTATTTCAGGGATATCGTCCCATCAACTTCAGCATTCTATAAAACCACAAACAAAAAGAACCATAACCTCGCCAACCTGGCAAAGTTATGGTTCATATCATACAATGTGACTTTACCCATAAAGTTGCCGCTAAAGGAATCATAACTTTGCCGGAAATCACATGTTATTGAGGAGATTTAGTTGATTATTCGAGGAAAAAGGAAGCATAACTTTGCCGTGGACTAATTATTAACCCATAAGCTTGCCGTGAATTTTACAACAAGACAAATAAAAATACCTATTATCAGTATGAGGTATTTAATCTTACTATTTTATTCATTAGAACTTTTATACGACAAGTTCAGTAACTTTAACAATGGAATTTTAGTATACAGGCTTAATGATAAAAGTGCTTGTAGTGATATCCTTTGCTTTCTAAGCATAATTGCTTTTAGAGTCATAGGATGTATTCCTGCCGCTTTACAAAACTGGCGATGGTCACTTTGAAAAAGAACTGTTACATACTGTTCAAGCATTAAAGAGATCTCTTCTATTGTCGGAGGAACAATGTATGGAGCTACTTGTAACAATTCTCCTATACTTTTATTAATCCATTCATCTCTTTGAGTTATCTCATATTGCTTTTCCGAAAAATCATATTCTCTTTGTCCTAACCAATTACCACATGCATAACAATGACCCCGAGACTGTCTAATAGCTACTTGTTCTCTCCTACATTTTGGATTAGGACACAAAGCTTCTAATTTTCTTTTATGCTTCAAACATACAGTGGCACAATCAAAATACCAAATAAATGGTTCATATATTTCTTCATCAACCTTCTTCCATTCATCAAGACAGTGGGGACACCACTTCTTATGAAAATTATATAAATTCTGAGAATATACAACTCCCTTCCAAGTTAGCATCGTCATGTACTTAAAACCTTTTTGTAACGTTAACAGTTCTAAGGATTCAGCAATTATCGATGTACTTTTTGCCATACTATAATAAGAAGTCTGATTGATAAAACTTCCCTGTTGAGGTTCTTTAGAAAGTAAGTTACGCTTCTCTGGATGCAAAAAAATAATATGAGAAACAAGGGTTCTTAATTTAACATTATGCGCATCAGCAAGTCTTTTAAGATAACTATTTAAGCATTCAACCATTGGAGTACCAATATTTATAGGTTTTATAGGATAGAAATAACTAACTGTTGGCTTTTTAGATATATCCATATTTTCAGCCTTCCATATAATCTTGTTTACCTACAGGATCTCTTTTTGGATTACGTATTCCTACCTTACGCCCTCTAGTCGCAACTGTTTTTTTCGCTTGCTTTTCCTCTCTCTCTTTTAATCCTATTTTATATAAGAAATTCATCCTATGTTGTTCATTTTCATCAAATAGAGCTTCACCTTGTTCAATTTCCCCATACAACATTTCTAAAGCCTGAATTGGCATAGCATATTTATGTAGCATTTCTTTTGTAATGGTGCTTTTTTGATTATGAAGAGCATCTCCGAGACAACGAGTTAACCAATCTTTTAATATACCTACACACCCCAATGTACGCTCATAAATAAACTCTGCATGCTGTAATAAATTAGGTTCTTCTTCTAGAGGCATGTTTTTTTGCAACATACGAATCACTGATAAAAATGTACGGTATTCATCTACATTACTGGCTTTATATCTTGGGAAGTGTATACTAATTGTCCTACGACTAAGCTGAGCACTTAAATTAAAAAATTCTTTCAATTCATATGTACCAACTAATATGTGAGGTACTTTTGTTTGATTTGCTAAAGACTTAATAGTATCTAGTTGATTTTGTAAACTTTTAGAGCCCGATACTTTTAGCAAATGTTGCGCTTCATCCAATATACAAGCTACAGGTCTTCGAAACTTAAATGCGTTCTCAAGGGAGCTTCTTAACGCATACCAGGTAGATTTACTATGATAGTTAATTGTAGAATTTTGCACCTTATCCTTTTGGTTTTCTATAATAACCTTATGATTTATAAGTGGTTCCTGTAATGCCTCTAAAGTTCGATAATAATAATCTTTCCAAGTAAATTTTCCAGAATCAAATCCTACAACTTCAGTTCTTACTATAGGGACTCTCCCTCGATCCCTTACTAATTCTTCCTTCATTTGTTCAATGAAATATTCTTCTAACACGTGGGCTAAAGTTGTTTTTCCTACCCCACTTGGTCCAAGAACTAAAAAGATAAAGGTTCCTGCCGGATTAAGGATACAAGATATGAGTTGTTCTTTGACTTGTTTAATTATAGTATGTTCTACCACAAGACTTTCAAATTGCTTTAACTTTTTATCTTGTTCAACAAGTGAAGGTCTATTCTCATTCTCTTTATATTTATTCATCTTAATCTCAGCCTCCCTTCTTATAGATATCAAACTCTTGAAATTCCATATTTTCCAATAAATCTTTAGCTTTTGATGAAATAGAAGAAGGATATTGTTCTTCAAATTCGTTCTGATCCCCTTTAGAAGACAATTGCCTCTTCATATTCTCTGCCATTAATTTCTCTTTTTCCTCAATATTATTAACAAATTCAGCAATTTTCTTAGCTGTGATGCTATATCCTTTGACATGATTTTGTTTTCTTTTCTTAATTTCCTCCATAGCTAATTTTAACTCTCGTTCCGTTTTCCCTTTTAATTCATGATAATATTCAGAGGTACACGTTATCCATTTTTTATTTACATACGCGTAAGCAATTCCGATATTAAATGGATCATATCTCACAGGTACACTTTTCGCCTCAAGTATAGAATTATTCAAAGCAGGGCTCCAATAATTTATATAATTCACTTTAATACCTGTACGTAAATTCACTTTAGCCACCCCATTCCTTGTAGACGGCAAAGTAGTAACGATGAAGTTTTCATCATACGAGATGAAATCAAGTTTCCGCTCTCCTGTTCTATATATGCCTTCATTAAGTGCTTCATTAGGCGTAAGCCCTTCCAATGATGGATGTACATTATCGCTGTATACCTCCACTAGCCATTTACCAAACACATCTTCCAAATTTTCCAAAGTCCATATCGCGTGATTTACAGGATTTACAGCCTTGGTAACTTGTCGAACATTCTTCATAATTTGAGTATTTCCCCTTAGATTATGAAGGAAATTAGCATTCGAGGTGCCAAACAATCTTTCAATTACACTTCCAAATCTAGCTTTTGCTGGTGGTCTTACTTTTTTGTTAATTTCGTACATAGCTGTAAATGTCTCGAAATAAATGCTGTGAAATTCTTTTCCTCCGTCCACTACAATAGATTGCGGAAGTCGATGATATTTACGCACACATTCTCTCAATGCTACCATCACTGATCTGTAACTAGGTGACTCGAAGGTAATATAATGGGAAAGAACCATTCTAGAGTAAGCATCCACTAATAATGTTAGCCATGGTCTTCCTAATACTTTACCCGTCCTAGAACATACAACCTGAATATCTAACTGTGTATGATCTATATGTGTAATCTCAAAAGGTCTATCCCCATGTTTTGGAACGCTTCTTTCTAAGTTCCAATAAAACGGCTCATGCTTATAAGCAGACCGTTCTCCTTGTCTTTTCTTGACTTGTTCATATCGATTTCTATTTTTAATAGCCTTACAAAATGTTTTATAGCTTGGAACAGAAATATTTTTACTTTCACATAGAATGACTAGTTGTCCGTATACGATTGTTTTATTCTTCTGTTTAAGATTCTCATATTCCCTTTCAATTACTTCTTCTATTAGAGATATTGTTTCAGTTGGAAGCTTTTTCTCTCGATTACCCTTGCTTTGATTTTTAGCTAATAAACCTATATATCCATTTCCATATATCTGTTGAGCCTCTTTGTAGTCTTTTACCCACTGTCTCAAAGTTCTTTCAGAAACTTCACTACTAGGTATTTTTTCATTATTTAATTTTCGCTTAACTACATTTATTTTTCTATTAGCCCTTGCCAACTCTTCTGGTCCCATTTCTAATATATTTTCTATAAAGGGCGCATATTTTCTACTCTCCTCTTTTTCATTTTTGAGATCTATCCTACCGTTATTCAGCAACTCTATAAAATGTATTTTAGGTAGTTCTAATAGCCCATTTTCATCCGAATAAAGCGAGATGGATTGAAAACCTACATTTAGAATCCTCCAAAGAATTCCGTCCCACATAACTGTCGCATTAACATCTATTGTTACAGCTGTTACAGGATGAATATTTTCAGTTTTTGTTGAATTAATACTTTCAAAAGCCTTACTACGCTGTTCACTCAAAAAAATCGGTACATCATTAGAATTGGCAATTATATATTTCATCAGGTCCACATATATTTCATTCTTCACAATCAATGTATATACATCATCAGCATTTGTTGTTTTTAAAGAAGCCAGCAGTTCGGATAATTTCATTCCTAAATTCGAAGAAAGAATATTAATGATTTCTTTTTTCTTGTCTTCTGGTACTGTATAATCTCCATTCTTGAGATACGCCTCTAGAAATATAAGATTTCTGTGCACATTTATATCCATTTCAGCCGATGATCGAACAACAAAATCCAAACCTAATTGATTGGCTGCAATTTCTGCAGGTGGACATCTCCAGTTCCCATCTTCATCTTTTAAGTACCTTACTGGATCTTTTTCTGAAAGCTTAATTAGTTGTTCTTCTGTTTTCCATTCCTCAATCTGTGCACCATCTTTTCTTAATACTAAAAAATCTGGAGTATAATAAAAAGATATTCTCTTACCATTTTCACGAGAATAATCTAACTTTAAGGTAATAGGCTGATCATAATATTCGAGTACATCATCATCATATTCCATTAGGTACATAGCAACTAGTTCAACTGTATAACTCTCGTATTGAATAGACATCCCCATTTTCTTACTTGGGTATTTCCCAGATACGTTTTTCTTCGAACTCCTAACACTACGAGAAGGCGGTGATGTCCGGATTTTTTGAATTGTACTAACCGCTTCTTTGGTAAAATTCAACAAAATACACCAGCTTTGAAACTCCTGTTCACTGAACATGACTTACCTCCTATCATTAGAAAATTCATTTTGCATCAATACATTTAAATACTCTCTTAACTTCTTATCTTTAAGTAACCCTGGCTTATGGGCAATTTCTTCTATCTTTCTTCTACTCGGATACACACCGTTCTTTCCTAGAACTTCAACACAGTTATCAATTATTAAGCAATTATCTTCATAAGCCTGTTTTGTTCGTCTTTTAATAAATTCTTTATTCTTTGCAGAAATAATCTTGCATAGGTCTGGAAAATGTTCGTAAAGCGTCCTTTTAGGGTAGCCTATCAACTTAGCTAATTCAGTCATAGATATAATGTGTTCTGAATTGCTGGCATACTTCTCGAGCATAGCCAATGCTCTAGTGTGATCAAATCTGATTTCTCTTGTACCTTGATTCCGTGAAGCAAGCTCTGTATTCAAGGTAATTAGAGTTTTATTTTTATTTTTATTTGTACTGATATCTTGGGTGTAGAAATAAACCGGTGAAATATCAAATAAGCTACATATTTCAAAAATCCTAGGAAGGGGTGGTAAAACTTTTCCTTTACACCAATCCCAAAGAGTCGTTTTTGCTAAGTTTAAGTTTTTCGCAAACCTTTGTAGATTCCCATCTTCATAAATTTCAACAAGGTAATTTAAATTTCTAATGATTTGTTGTCTATTTCCTGAAACCGATATTTCTTCTTTATGATTTATAAATTGTTCCGCCATTAAAGTTATTTTGCAATTAAGCTCTAGATTGTATGAATCTTGATTATTACCTTTTTCCATACCTAGCCATGTATTGCAATATACACAGTATCCATTTTGACTTTTTCTATGTAAAATAGGGAGATTTTTATTACAAGAAGGACATTGTATCTCTAGTCTACGTTTATGTTTAAAACAAACCTTAACTACCTCGAGTTTCCACAATAATGGATTATAATGAATTTCTTCATTATTCATTTGTTCTTCATAGCATGCTGGACACCACGAAAGCTGGTTTTTCAATAAATACCGTGATGGAATTACTTCTTTCAATCCCATTAATGTCAATTGATCCAAATGCTGTACTCCTGTTAAACTTTCTAAAACAGTTACCATATCTATAGCATTTTGTTCAAATGTATTAATTGTTCGGGCACCATCGTAAAATCTATTTCCACCTCTTTTAACACTATTGATAAGGAATTCTTTATCAAGTACTGGTGCAATGATATAAGAAAGTAATGAGGACGGATAAACTTTATGTACTTCTGATAACCTAATTAAGTAACTTGTTAGGCATTCCATATGGGGACTTCTTACTCCTATAGGTTTGACTCCATATAATTGACTTCTTTTTGAATATGCATAATGCAATTTCAACACCGCACTTTGTAAAATATCCTATTACAAATATGGACAGATATGTTCTTATATAAACTACTAATTCTTCCAAATAAAACATTTATGAATCCTTATTGAAAAACTAGATGAATGATATAATTAAATGTAATGAATGTACTAGCGTGAGAATTATAATGGGTACTCAACCTAATGCATATATAAACTGTCAAACCGATTTATTCGATGCCGCAAATCAATTATGTAGACCGGTTTCAAAGAATAATTTATAGGTTTGAAATAAAGCTTCATCAAAATGTTTTGCAAATCCTTATTTAGCGAGAATCAAAAAGAAGCCATTTTGAAAAAAGTTTAATCAAAATGGCTTCTTTTCTTTTTGAATGAGCCTTCCGTTTTATAAAAAAGTTTGATTAAAAATCATATAAAAACTTTAAAACGGAAAGGAATAGAACTGTAAACATTTTTATAAATAATATAACTTTATGTAAATGTGGTATCAGGTATTCATTATCATATTTTTTTCTTTTGACTTGATCGTTCTTGTTCATAACGTCCATTAACTAAAGCCTTTAATTCATTCCACAATGATAACGCTTTGTCTATACCTTCTATTAAATCATCCGTACTTGGTAAATCGCTATTGTTCATTCTTGGTTGAATATTAATTGTCATTATCTCATTCCACATTTCAACCTCTATATATTTAAACGTCCTAGGATTATCAGAATCTGCTACATTTCCAATTTTTTCAGTTACATTACCTAATGCACATAAGAACTCATAATATTTATTCCGATTGAGCCCGTCAAAGAAGGGACCTTGCAAACTGTTCCAATAGTCAGCTAAAGAATCATGAAATAAAGACCAACCACTATGTACTTTATTATTAGGAAATGCTTCTTGATCTACCGATTTTAATCTCTCAATTATGTCATTAAGCTTCATCATTTCCATATACTCATTTGATGTTATTTCAAACTTACAATTTCTAATCATTTCATCTGATTCTATAACTTCTTCTTCTGATTCTATAACTTCTTCTTTTCTTAGATATTCTAAAATTTCCTTAAGTCCGTATAGTCCAATTACAAAACCCAACCCTATCACCGTAAAGCCATCACCCATAGGAGTGCTAAATTCATAGTCTACCTTATTTGGAAACAGCCACATGAGCATTAGAATTACAAAACAAATAAGAGCTACAGATTGTGATGCTATAGAAGACTTTTTATTTTGGGTTATTTCTAGCAAATCCGAAAGACTTAGAAGAGCAGCCATTACAGATATAAGAGCAATAACAATAGTTGGGATTGAAAAGTTAAAAATTCGTAAAATCCCAGCAATAATTAAAATTCCACCAACAGCTAATACAAAAAATGCCGATTTAGACTTCATACTTTCCACCATTCCTACTTACATTTTTGATCATATTTTACCAAATCGTATTGTTATTTCAAATGAGACAACTTAGCGTTTTTTTAATCTTATAAAATATAAATTGTACTCTCTTTTAATCTATCTCTTTTGTAATGGCAAGACATCATGAATCATCATATCTTCAAAAGCACTTTTGACTGTTTTCCAATATTTTAGTTTAATTACTGGATTAGTCGCGTGTTCCTTATATGCTTCATAATTGCTTGTACGCTTTAATTCAGCCTCACTATTTTGTTTTTCAAGGTTGGGATTATAGTTCGCAACCATAAATGCAAGTTCTTCTTTTTGTACCCACCACTTCTGAACAAAGGTGTCAAGAAGCGCATCGATAGTCCGCTGAATCATTTCTTCTAATATAGAAGATACGTATTGACCACGGTAGGCTTCTGGATTCGCTTGAATTTTTGTCCATAATTCTTCCATGAGTCCAGCCAAATTAGGATTACTTTTCTTCAACCATCCGATATATTGATTGACTTCATCCACTGTTTTGTCCGCTGTTGGTTTCTTTTCAGCTTCTTCTTGCGTATTCGGCACGAAAGCCTGGATTAGCTGTAAAATATACTCGTAATTAATTTCTTCTGTTTTAACCGATTCGAGTTCATATTCGATATTGATATCTATCTCGTCTACATCCTCTTTTTCCTTGCGTAGTTTCTCTAAAGCATTGACGTATTTACCGTGATATTCCTCAATTTCATCCAATTGAATAGGATATGTTGTGCCTAGTTGCGCATCGTTATATTCTGTATATACCTGAATATTCGCAAATGCTCGGTCTAAAGCTTGATAGGCTTTTGCAAATTTCTGCAGCTGTGCTTTTTCCATACCATCTACATCAATGGATTTTGGAATTGAAGCCACTTCACGTAATTCCTCAATGGCTGTTAAGAATGTATCATGGGCCTCTTCCCATATTGGGGCGGTGACCTCATTTTCACCACCATTTGAGTAAAGAACAAGTGCTTGCTTCACCTTCTCTTCGAAAATAGCTGGTGTTTGGAAAGTAACGATTTGTCCGTATTTCTTTGCTTTATCAAACAAGCGGTTTGTACGTGAAAAGGCCTGAATTAAATCATGCGGCTTCATTGCAGGGCGGTCAATAAATAGGGTTGATAGACAAGGCGCATCAAAACCGGTTAATAAACGGTCTACTACAATGATAATATCCAATTGCTCGGAGCGTGGAAGGAATTGCTCCTTTTTACGTGCTAATCGATCATTTACATTGCGGTTATATGCTCGTATCGTTTCAATTGTATAACTTGTACCGAACTCCGCATTATAATCACGCAGCGCTTCTTTCATCTTCTCTTGGTTTTCAATAGACGATTCTTCATTTTCAGAAATCGAATACGTCATTGCTACTTTAGGAAAATCAGGTAAAACACGTTTCGTCTTCTCACTAATTTCAACAGTTGTTTCTCCCGCTTTTACACGTTTAAATAAATCATAATAACGTTGTGCCTGTGCAATAGAAGAAGTTGTTAGAATTGCATTATACGTCTTACCAACTCCATTTTGAAAGCCGAGTTTATTACGTGATTTATTGATAATCGAATGAACTACTTCCAGCATATGACGTTCATCTTCATATACGCGCCTCGGTAAACGTGCTTCTTTTTCCTCCATTGTGAGATCACTTATATCTATTTCACAATCTAATTGCACTAACACTTCATCGAGTTCTTCTTCTGAAAAGGTATTTTTATATTCGATTTGGAAACCAAGCACTGCTTTATCATAAATAGCTTCTTTTACAGTATATTCGTGCAATCGGTGTCCATATTGCCCTTCTGTTGTACGTGGCAGATTACCCATTACTTTTTTCGCATTTTCAGCAAAAATAGGGGTACCTGTGAAACCGTACCATAACGAACGAATAAAGAACTCTTTAATTTCTTTTTGTTTTTGTGGCGATACTGCTCGATGACATTCATCAACCACGAACGCTATTTTCAATTGGTGAAGTGCCCTAGCTTTCTTGTTATCATCTTGTCCTTCAAAACGTTTCATCACATGGTTTAGCTTTTGAATCGTTGTCACAACGACGGTTCGTTCATCAGATAATAGCTTCTTAATCAAATCATTTACATTATTCGTTTCATCTATATCAATGACATCATGTTCAGCATACGATTCGAATGAACCTGTTGTTTGTTGATCTAAATCGACACGATCCACGATAAAGACAGTCTTTTGTAAGGACGGTATTTGTAATAGATTACGTGCTACTTTGTATGATGTTAAGGTTTTACCTGATCCCGTCGTATGCCACACATAACCCGACTCTTGTCGACGAGATGCTTCTTTAACAGCTTCAATCGCATGGATTTGATAGGGACGAAGCAAAATCAATGATTTTTTCACACTATCAATGACTGTATATTGCGTCACCATTTTGTGCGCTTGTGGGATGGATAATACCGCTTTAGCAAAATCTAGGTAATTATTGATGGGCTGATTTTCATGGTCCACCCATTTACTTAAGAACTGTTCATTCAATTTCTCGTCACGCGCCGTTGCAATATAGCGCGTGTCCGTTCCATTCGACACAACAAACATCTGAACCGCAGAAAAAATACCTGTAAATTTATTTTCTTTCAAATACTTTTTAATTTGTCGAAATCCATCCATATAGGAGTGTTTTCGAGTTTTTAGTTCAATATGAATCATCGGTAATCCATTGATTAGTAATGTTACATCAAAGCGACGTTCTTGATCCTCTTTTGCACGACGATTACTTTGATATTGATTAATGACTTCATAAGAGGATATACCACCTGCAATATCTGCTCGATTCAATACTTTTAGACGAATCGTACCAAGTGCAGCATCTTCTCGCTGCACCTGTACTTTCGCAACCCCATTTTCGCCCGCTAGCCATTTGGCAGCTTCATAGAAATTCACAAAGTGTAATTGTTCTTGAATTTGACGAAATTCTTGTTCAGTCAAAGGAACCTCATTCAGTACATCTTTATTATTATTTTCAAGCTTTTTTTTAAAGTTTTGCCATAAATCATCTTCCGTATGTAAATCCCCACGATATGTCCATTGGGATTCACCACGAATTAATTGCTTAATCAAGCTATCTTCTAATTCTGATTCAGACACAAAAGAACGGACCATATGCTCACCTCATTTGGATTTTTTTAAACGAATATGCGCTGTAGCAACGCTTTTTTTAGTTGTTGGTAATCTTCGAGCTTTTTCTGATGAAGGGCAATTGTATCGTCCAATTGCTTGAAAAATGCACCGATTTTTTGTTGTTCTTCGAGAACAGGGACTTTAATGCTTATTTCTGAAAAAGTTGGAAATTGCACTCGTTGTTTCTCTATAAGCGATCCAGTGGCATACAACTTATATAAACGAATCGCTTGAGACGACGTAAGAACTATTCTAAAGTACTCATTATTACATTCCATTTTAATTTTCATCGTTACATAATATCCAGAAACTGCAACACTGAAATTGGAGTCATTAAAACCAACAGCCCCTAACGTCATGTTCATAGGGTTATATACAAACTCATTTGGACCGACTTTTTTGAATTTATCTGCTTTTTTCACAAGAAATTCTCGATTATACCTTGCGGTTTTTTGAGTTAATCCTTTTTCAACAGTTAAACTAAATAATTCTAAGTTAGATTCTTTGGGATTAATATACTCATTTGTTTGTTCAAATACTTCTCCCATTTTTAACTCAGTCCAATCCTCACTAAACCCATCAAACCGAACTTTCGGCACACGTTCGCCTTTTTGTGGAAACATTTTTTGCAGCATGGCTTTTTTATATTGTTGCTGCTGTTCGACCAATTTTCGTTGCAAAACAATTGTATCGTCGAGTTGTTTGAAGAAAGAACCGATTTTTTGTTGTTCTTCGAATTGTGGGAGGTAAACAACTACATTAGATAAGTTACTCCAATCTGAACGTGGCATTTTAGTTCCAGAAGAAGTATTAGCCACAGATAAAAATTTATATGTCTGAATTAAACTGTATAAAAAAACGTTCGAATTTTCACCTTGAGGATAAAAGGCCCATATTTCACCACTTTTAACACCTTCCGTATTCGAAAGCCACCATTTATTTAAATAAGGACGTAATCTACCAAATAGAATATCTCCTTTTCGAAAAATAGAATTTGATTGTGTGCGAATCGATAAATCTCCAATTAAAACGCCCATATCACTTACTAAATTTTCTAATTCTACATCTAAACTGTAATCGTTTTGATTACCTGTTTCTTTACGGATAGACATAATTTCATCAATCGAAGCTTTTCTCCATTTATCAACAAATCCCTCAAACCTCACGTTAGGCACATTCTTACTCATTCTTTTCACCACATATTGCTTGGATAAGACATTGAAGTTCTTTTTGAGCATCTTCATTCGTACCTTCCAATTTATTCAACATCGCGAATAAGTTTTGTTCAGCTTGTTGGAGTTCTTGCTGTGTTTGTCGCATTGCACCTGATAGCTCAACAAGTGAAATTTCTTCTTCTTCCTCAAACGTGTCCACATAGCGAGGGATATTTAAGTTGTAAGCATTTTCAACGATTTCATCGAAAGAAGCTACATGTGCGTATTTTTCAACATCTTCACGTTGTATATATGTTTCAAGCATTTTGTCGATATGTTCATCTTTTAAGACATTTTGATTTTTATCTTTTTCAAATTCGTTTGATGCGTCAATAAATAATACATCTTTTGTTGAACGATTTTTCTTTAGGATAATAACAGTCGTTGGGATAGATGTATTAAAGAAAATATTCGATGGTAGCCCGATCACCGTATCAATTGCTCCGTTATCTAATAAGATCTTGCGAATCTTACCTTCTGCATTCCCTCTAAATAAAACGCCATGTGGCAATACAATCGCCATCACACCACTATCTTTCAAGTGATAGAAACCATGTAGTAAGAAAGCAAAGTCTGCTTTCGATTTCGGTGCTAATACACCATACATTGAAAAGCGTGGATCATCTAAGAATCCTTTTTCCGCAGTCCATTTAGCCGAATACGGCGGATTCATTAATACACCATCAAAGTTCGTTGGTTCATCAGTAGGCCAGTCTTGGTCCAATGTATCTGCATTGTTCAAATGTTGGTTGGCAGTATCTACACCATGCAAAATCATGTTCATACGAGCCAAATTATATGTAGACGTATTTAGCTCTTGTCCGAAGTATGAAATTGTTCCAGCTTCATTCGAGTATTTCTTCACGTTTAATAGAAGTGAACCCGATCCCATTGTTGGATCATACACCGAGAAGCCTTTTTTATTTTCTTTGTCATGTAAGACGATTCTTGTCATAAGCGTTGAAATGGCTTGTGGCGTGTAAAATTCGCCTGCTTTCTTACCTGAATCCGATGCAAATTGACCGATTAAGTATTCATAAGCATCGCCTAGCATGTCCCCATCATGTCCTGCAACGTTCAAGACGGATAATTCTTTCATCACTTCCGCAATCGTTTGATTTTGCTTTTGAGGTGTTGAACCTAATTTTTTCGAGTATAAATCGACATCTTCAAATAGGTTTTCAAATGTTTCACTTGATTGCTCGATATTGCGGAAACCTTGTGCTAAATCTTCTAATTGGAATAGCCCTTTATGGATTGCTTGAACAAGTGCTGTAAAGGTTAAGTTAGGTTCAAGCGTGTAAGAAAAGTCGTATTGTAATTCACCAAGTAAATCGTCTTTCACATCTTCATCTTGGCACGCTTCTGCATAGGCTTTTTGTGCGACTTCTAGGTTGGTTGTTGGTACTTCAAGTAATGATGTAGCATGCATAAGCATCTTATCTGATAAGTATTTATAAAAAACTAATCCTAATAGGTAACTTTTATATTCATTTGCGTCCATTTTAGAGCGTAAAATATCAGCTGAATTCCATAATGCTTGGTATAGTGTTTTCGAGTTTTTTTCTTCCATTTATTCCACTCCTAGTAAATTAGTTATTTTCCACATCTGATTTTTGAATCATTTTCAAAAAAAATTG
Organism: Bacillus cereus group sp. Bce019; assembly: GCF_051781745.1. Classification (NCBI taxonomy): domain Bacteria; kingdom Bacillati; phylum Bacillota; class Bacilli; order Caryophanales; family Bacillaceae; genus Bacillus; species Bacillus cereus group sp. Bce019. Next base: position 36,102 of record NZ_JBPWJX010000006.1, on the reverse strand, counting down.
TTCTTCTAATTCAGATTGCTGTTTTAATAAATATTGACGTTTACATAAGTTAAAATAAGCTCTACCAATCAATGATTGCTTTTGAAGATTAGGCAAATTAATATGTAAATCCTTTAAAATAGCTGGTGTCATTTTAGGTAAAGTAGAACCCTGCATAAACATCAGCTTTTGTTTACGAATCTGGTTAGATTCATTTAGGAGATAGCAGAAATAATACGGATTAATCAATGATTCCTCAATAATGATTTTCGCGAAATTCTGATTAAGTAACTTCCCTTGATTACTTTCTGTTATGACAGTCGCCCTTGTACCTACAAAGCTAATTACAATATCACCTCTATATGCAAGATAATCACTTTGCGAATTCTCATTCTTTTTCACATATTCGTCATCTAGATGTGTTAGATCAAAATTCAAATCATCAAATGTATAAAATATATTGTTATTAAGCTCCTCATCAGGGATTCTTGAAATATTTTGACCTACTTTAATTATTGCAACCTCATCTATTTTCACGCCGCCCCTCCTTTTGTAATTCTTATAAATTACTTAATGACAAATTTAACATTACCATGTGAATTACACAAAAACAAGTAATTCTTTAAAATTACAAAAACACAATGAATCAAAAAAGATTTATACTCATAATTACTGAAAATATTAATGTTATTAAATATTAGATGAATCCTTATTTTTTAGTAAATGAAAAACAACCATTTTAAACAAAGATTAATCAAAATGGTTGTTTTTCATTTATTAATTTGATTTTCATAAAAAATATTGATTAAAATTTTTGTTCAAACATTGATACGGAAGGTTTTTTTAAAAATTATGCCGTCATTTTGATGGAACTTTATTATAAATGATTAAACTATTTTCAAAACATCGCACCTTCATTTCAAATTTACCATTTCTCAAGAAAAATTCATCAATATCCTATAACAGTAGTATTAACTTCATTGACAATCTCATTAGATATTGTACTTATCGGTAGTAAATAGACTTTATTTAAACGAGGATTAAATATCCCTAAATTCTCAATTTGTTTGAATTCGGAATGAATAGAATGAACACCCATTAAATAATATATAAGCAACTGTAAAGTATTTTTATTAGTCGGATCTTTCTTTGAAACTTTAAAATCCCATAAAGTCGTTTCAGTTAAAAAATCACCATCTCCACTTGATATAAGCTGAGTATAACCACCTTCAAAAGTGAAACCAACTTTTACAATCGGTCCATAATTATCGTTCAAAGTCCTACTACGCTCTACCATATTTCTAATATTAGAAATAGTAGAGAAATCTGGCTGAATAGTATGCACTGGCTTATAACTTGCAATACCAGCTCTAAAAGCAGTATCAAACCCTACCAATTTGCACGCATTCTCTATTGAATTATCATCAAGACCACTAATTCCGTTTAATAATTCTTCAGCACAATCGCTCTCATTAACCCTCGATGCACCTCTAAGAGAAATTTTAAAAGCTTTTTCTAAAGAAGTTCCCATAGTAAACCGAGTAAGATAATCAACAGCTAGTCCAATCAAAGTACTATGTATATTTTCTTCTTCATACAAATCAATACCATCATGTAATTCGATAATATTGAAATCTTTAGGTTTAATATACCCACCTCTTGGCTGTTTAACTTTAGAAATCCTCTGAGTAACTGATACCATAAAAACACCTCTTTTTTGGTATGTTATTTTCATTTTCTTTAATGGTCTGATGCAAAAAGCTCAAAACAATTATTACAGTTTTTTCAATTTCTTTATCTAATGGTGCTATAAGCACATGCTTTAGTTATTTTTGGTGTAGTGAAGTATCTTACATTAAAAATTAAACAATTATATTTTTAATTTCGTCCTAACTTTAGAACGGGCTTATGCTTCTTTTCTCACTTTTAATATGGCATGTTCATTTAGAAAGCCATAATCTTTAGCATTTTCTACGAACCGCCCTTCATTACCTCTTCTTAAATTATCAAGTATATTTTGGGTAGCATCTGTAATATTTATCTCTTTGTTATTTTCCCTTTCTTCAATAGCTTGTTTAATTTCGCTCATTAGATCCGCTATTTCATGTTCTTCACTAATATTTACAGTGGATTCAGCTTGTTGTTTCTGTAATAAACGTTCATCCAGTGCAACCGTAATATGCCTACTTAAGAATGTTAAACCACCTACACCCAAAACAACACAAACAGCTAATGGACTATTCCTTGAAATACTTTTAATATCTAAAAATCGTTTATTCTCTTCAACATATAAAGTTTTATCTATAAAGTCTCTACAAATAATTTCGACACTATTGTCATTTGGATCATAAATACCAATTATAGGTCTAATCAGATTATCAAAAGTTGATTTAAAAGTATTAAAATATCCTATTATATTAGATGGCGTTTCATTAATATCTTTAATATCATTTGCAAGGATACTTTCTTTTGCAATAGCGATACTTATAAAATCAGATTCCATTTTTTGATAAGATGAAATTACCTTAACAGTACTGGACTCTAAAGAATTGGCTAATTTTTTCCGATCTATTTTTTTATTCTGTTCGGTATTTCTTACTTCTTCTTGACCCGATTGATTGAGGTTTTCATTTGCCAAACTAATAATTTTTTCTTTTATTGCGATCATTGTAGTGTTCGGGCTTATAGAAAAAGTTATCAAACCACTTAACTTCTCTTTATTCAAACTCTTTACTTTGTATTCACTTAGGGTCTCATTCACTTTCCTAAATATCTCAAACATACAATTTATTTTTATTAATTTTTCATTCGGGAACATTCCTATGGGTTTTCCCAAATGATATAAGGTTTTTGCATCTCTCTCATTTCTAAGATTTAAAATGCCAAGATTTTTATAGATGTTATTTAACTTAAAAGATTCATCTATTATGAATATATTTTCTAAATCTGTTCCTTTATTAATGTAACTTTCAATAGTATTTAACAACTCATTCTTATAATAACTTCTTGATAAGTTTTCAATAAAGGATGAAATTTGCCAAGATGATAAAAGTTTTTCCCCATCTCTTTTCATTTCTAAATTAACTCTATAATCACTTTCAACAACAACCTTATTATAAGCATCCATCTTAAAACAATCTCCCTTATTTAATTATCTTTTTTCACACTTTTTAGCACCTCTTGTAACACTTCTTTTTTAGCTAATCTAACTTCATCTTTTAATCTTTTTTCATATATTTTTTCTTTTTGTTCTTCTTTCTTTTCATTAAGTCTAATGTTTACGAATAAAAGACCTAGATTTAGTATCATAAGTGTCCCATTAGAGATAAAATTATCAACTATAGGTGTAATAATGTTATTTTTTAAAACGTCTATATTTGTTAACCATCCTACTGTTAAGCCTAATCCTATCGCCAATATCAACAGTATGTTACTTAACCAGGAATTCCAGGATTTTCTAAACTTATTTTCTGAAATTGTAGTCAATCCAGCTGATAAAGCATAAAAAAAAGTGAACACTGAAACACCATTTTTAAAATTCGCACCCATAATATTTGAATCAGGATATACCATATTAACGATAGCCATCACTATTAATACGTATCCTATAGTCGAAATCAATTTATCACCTTTAGTCATTAAAACACCGCCCTTATATACCAATGCTCCCTATACATTGTTTTTGGAATGATAAAATTTTTCATTTGACCTCGGCATCTATTACGGTATTATGGTAATTGAATTATATTTTCACATTCCTTTTAATTCCTCTTTTCTTACCTCTCCTCTAGTTGCATCTGCCATTCTAGTCTGATTGATCATTACTTTTACAATCGAGATTTAAATTTTAAAGAACATCTTTATCTACCTAATAGCAAGCTTCTTACCAAAATAAATGATTGCTACCAGCTTAAAAAACAAAATTTTATCTTCTTATCTTTTTTATTCCTTCGGAATTCATCCACATTGCATATAATTCCTTATTAATCCATATATTAACTTCATTTTACATTAACGCCTTTAAAACATAAATACATTTCTATTATGATTATTTCCATTTACTTAAGGACGTTAAGTAAATGGAATATGTTATCAAAAGCGGACTAATGAAAGATATGGGTTTTAAGCTCTAATATAGTAAAATCTTCATTCAAAATATCCCTAAACTTGCAGAAGACTTATTTTCAAATCATAATATCGCAATAAATTTTTATAACGAATAGCATAAAAACTATATTATTGATTTCCTTTGATACAATATTTTGTTTAAATTAAAGAAGGAGGGGATATTGATGGAGGAACAATATATCAAAAAATTAGATAAAATTCTAAATCAATTTATTTTGCAATCCAAGAAATTTGTAGATTATTCATGTTTCCCCTATGGAACACATGACCTTTTATCTTATAACGTCACATCCGTAAAGCTTACATATGATTTTGAGTACTTTTCTTTTACTAAAAGTACTAAGACACTAATAAGTATCCGACATTTATTAAAAGCTGGGCACAATGAAGATGTAATGATGTTAGTACGAAGTATTTTTGAAAATTATTTAAGTACTCGATATCTACATGAAAATGAACACAAACTTGATAACTTTATTAAAAACCCTATAAAAGTTGCTTTAGCCTTTTATAATGTTCAATCAGATGGGGTACTAGTAAACCGAAATCAGGAGGAGATTGGAAAGCAAGAAAACCCGAGTACCTTTAAAATGGGCTTAGATAAGAAATATTTTACTCACTTCTATGATGTATTATCTCGATTCAGCCATTGTAATTTTGGACTTATTGACTACTATCAAGAAAATCTCAATTTTACAATTTCTAAAAATAATGAACCATTAATGATTCGATTATTTGTAATTTTCACCTTCACTAAAATTTTCGAATTGGTTGTTACTGTTGAAGGAGAAGAATTTATTAATGAAAGAACTGAAAAGATTTGCTATCAACTTGTAGAAGATTCTATTATGTTACAAGAAAAAATAATGGATTTTCTCATTGCTCGATTTAATGATAATACAGAAGAATTTCTAAAATACCATAACAAACGAATGAAAAGTTTGTTAAAAAATATGAAAAAATCACTAAAAGAGGAAGTCGGAAGTATAAAAAAATAAAAAGGATGGCATTTTTTCGCCGCCTTTTTTTATTGAATTCCTTGTAAATTTATCCCGATAAGAATAGAATCACTAGTTAAATTCTAACCAAACACCAATTCTCATACTTAAAAAGAAGCATAAGTTTGCCGCAAACAAAAAGAACCATAAGCTTGCCGTTCCGGCAAACTTATGGTTCATATCACATACAAAATAAAAAAACCACCAAATATGTATTGGTGGAGACGGTGGGAGTCGAACCCACGTCCAAAAATATCGGCACTTAAGCTTCTACGAGTGTAGTCGATATATTAGCATTTCGCGAACTCTTCGGCCTATCGACAGGCTTCCAAGTTGCTAGTCTGGTTGTTCTCTTCCTTTGTCCTCAGACGGCGAACTCCGGCGTAGTCCACTTAGTTTGAGTCCCTTACCCTACCACATGGACGATGGAGGGAGGAACCTTTAGTGCAATTAAGCAGCTAAAGAAAGATTGTTTTGTTTGCCAATTATAGGCTTTGACGTTTTAACGAGGCCGATCCCCTCGACTCGCAACCTAAGCTCGAACTATCCCTGTCGAATCCGTAACGTCCCCATGATAAAAATGGAGCATACGAAGAAAATATCGTGATAGCTACTAAGAGCTATTTTTCAATGTGCAACAACCTTACATAAATTATTATAACATACGCGCTCCATTTTACAAATGTAAATATCTGTATTACATCTTTTGGCGATCACGGAACGCGCGTGCAATTTCACGTTTAGCTTCTTTCTCTTTTAAATCGTGACGTTTATCGTATTGCTTCTTACCTTTTGCTAAACCAAGTGCCATTTTCGCAAATCCATTTTTCAAATAGATTCTAACTGGAACTAGGGCATATCCTGTCTCTTTTGAAGCACCCGTTAACTTCTCGATTTCTTTTTTATGAAGAAGTAACTTTCTCGTGCGAAGCGGATCGTGGTTGAAACGATTCCCTTGTTCGTACGTACTAATATGCATATTATGAACCCATACTTCACCATTATGTACACGAGCAAATGCATCTTTCAAGTTTACGCGTCCAGCGCGAATCGACTTAATTTCCGTTCCTTGAAGGACAAGCCCTGCTTCGTATGTTTCTTCGATGAAATAATCATGAAATGCTTTTTTGTTCTGTGCAATAACCTTACCTGTACCCTTTGGCATATAACGTCCCTCCTCTATTTTAACTATTGTAACAAATGTTAATAAAAAGCGAAAGTGGCTCGCTCTCAAGCCACCAAGAAAAAAGAAAAAGCCCCGCTTTTCATCAAAGCGAAGCCATCCTTTTCTTACTTACGCTTTTTCTTTTTCTTCTTGAATCCTGGTACGTTTTCGAAGAATGCTTTTTTCTTCTTGCCGTTACCATCTTTTTTCCCTGGTTGGCTAGCTGACGAGGATGCAGATGCAGATCCTCTTCCTTTTCCTTTACCACTGCGATCAAATTTTCTTCCTGTGCCACGTTCTCCGCCGCGCTCATTACTGCGCTCGCTACGTCCACCGCGTTTCTTTCTGCCTGTTCTTGGCTGCTCGATAACGACTGGACGATCTTTGAACTTACGGCGAGGTGTGCCTTTCATGCCAACGATTTCAAAGTCGATTGCACGCTCGTCTTTGTTTACGTTAATAACGCGAATTGTAATTTCGTCACCGATGCGGAATACGTTTCCTGTACGTTCTCCGATCATAGCGAAATGTTGCTCGTCATAACGGTAGTAATCATCCGTTAAATAACTAACGTGTACAAGACCTTCAATTGTATTTGGAAGCTCTACGAATAAACCGAAGTTTGTTACAGAGCTAATCATACCATCATACTCTTCGCCGATTTTATCAACCATATACTCTGCTTTTTTCATTTCGTCTGTTTCACGTTCTGCTTCAACTGCACGACGCTCCATATTAGAAGAGTGCTCTGCAATCTCAGGTAATTTTTCACGCCATTTCGCTTGCGTTTCATTGTCGACTTTACCATTAATAATGTATTCACGAATTAATCTATGAACGATTGTATCTGGGTAACGACGAATTGGTGATGTGAAATGTGTGTAGAACTCAGTTGATAAACCGAAATGTCCTAAACTATCCGCATCATAACGAGCTTGCTTCATAGAACGAAGCATAACTGTTGAAATAACTACTTCTTCTGGCTGTCCTTGAACCATTTCAAGAATTTGTTGCAGCGCACGAGGGTGCACTTCATTCGCGCGTCCTTTTACCGCATATCCGAAGTTCGTTACAAACTCAAAGAAACGCTCAAGCTTATCTTCTTTCGGATCTTCATGGACACGGTACATAAACGGTACGTTCATCCAGTGGAAGTGTTCTGCTACTGTTTCATTCGCAACAAGCATAAATTCTTCAATTAACTTCTCTGATACAGAACGATCGCGCATGACAACGTCTGTCGGTTTTCCTTCTTCATCCACTAATACTTTCGCTTCTTTAAAGTCAAAGTCAATTGCACCGCGGCGCATACGTTTTTCACGTAAAATTTGTGCCAATTGGCCCATCTCTTTAAACATCGGTACGAGTGGCTCATAACGCTTAATTAACTCTTCGTCCTCATCTTCTAAAATGCTTCTTACGTCAGCATACGTCATACGCTCTGTCGTTTTAATCACACTTTGGAAAATCTCGTGTTTAACAACATCACCTAAGTTGTTGATTTCCATTTCACAAGATAATGTCAGACGGTCTACTTTCGGATTTAATGAACAAATACCGTTAGATAGACGATGTGGAATCATCGGAATTACACGGTCAACAAGATACACACTCGTCGCTCTTTCCGCTGCTTCAACATCAATTGGAGAACCTTCTTGAACGTAATGACTTACGTCCGCAATGTGAACGCCAAGCTTGTAGTTACCGTTCTCGAGCTTCGTTACTGTAACAGCATCATCTAAGTCTTTCGCATCTGCACCATCAATCGTTACGATCATTTGATCACGTAGGTCGCGGCGATCTTTTAAATCTTCTTCTGAAATCGTTTCTGGTACACTGTTTGCATGTTCCATCACTTCTTCAGGGAACGCTAAAGGCAAGTGATGTTTATGAATGACAGATAAAATATCTACTCCTGGATCATTTTTATGACCTAGAATTTGAATAACTTCACCTTCTGCACTTAAACGATTCTCTGGATAGCTTGTAATTTTCACAACTACTTTATGACCTTCTACAGCGCCCATAGATGCACTTTTCAATACGAAAATGTCACTTGTCCAGCGCTTATTGTCAGGTATAACGAACCCAAAGTTTTTCGATTCTGTATATGTACCAACTAGTTCTTTCGTTCCACGCTCTAAAATGCGTACAATTGAACCTTCTTGACGTGAACCGCTTGATTGAGAACTAAGGCGTGCTAATACTGTATCGCCATGAAGTGCACCGTTTAACTCTGTAGGCGGTATGAAAAGGTCATCGTCTCCCGTTTTCTTCTCATCTGGTACAACGAATGCAAAACCACGTGCATGTCCAATTAACTTACCGCGTATTAAATTCATCTTTTCAGGAAGACCGTAACGGTTGCTACGAGTACGAATAACAAGTCCCTTCTCTTCCATCATTACAAGTGCTTTTACAAAATCTTTAAAGCCCTCAGAACCTTCAATTCCAAATGCCTCTTCTAACTCTTGTATCGTTAGCGGTTTATACGCTTCTTCTCTCATAAATAATAACAACTTATCAATATGTTCTTGTGTGATTTCTTCCAAGTAAAAATACCTCCTTTAAAACCTTATATTATTTAGTGTATCCGAAAGATAGGGGATGTATAAAGCGAAACTTCAATACTCCCCTTATGATTTTTACAGTTTTCACAAAAAATTCCTTATGAAAAAAAGAGGCAACTAGATCTTACCAATCTAGTTGCTCCAAGAAGTTATATACATCCTCATGTAGCTCGTCACGTTGTTTATCAAGTGTAATGACATGCGTAGAGTCTTCATACCATTTAATGTCTTTTAACGTTGATTCTACACCGTTATAAATAATGTTCGCACTATCTGTATTAATCATTTCGTCATGACGCGCTTGTACAACAAATGTTGGTGCATAAATCATATCCACATTGTTACGTACATCAGCAATTAATTGTTGTAATGCTTTTAATGTACTCATCGGTGTCTTTTGGAATTCCAACATTTCTTGTTCAATTTGTTCTGGTGATTTTTGCTCACGCTTTTTATATTCGCGGGCATATGCCAATATACCTTGGTACATCGTTTCTTCACTCTTAATATACATTGGTGCACACATTGGTACTACACCTAAAACCGGTACTGTATAACCTAATTTTAGAGAAAATACTCCGCCAAGTGACAATCCAACGACAGCAATTTTCTCAAAACCTTTATCTTTTAAAAGCTGATATGCCTCCGTTACGTCTTGCCACCAATCTTCAGGACCTGTATGAACAAGCTCTTCTGGTGGTACACCGTGCCCTTTATAAATTGGCGCATGACAAGTATAGCCTTTCTTTTCTAAGAAACGCCCTAACATACGTACATCAGCTGAGTTCCCTGTGAATCCATGTAGTAATAAAACAGCGCGGTCTCCACCCTCAAATGTAAATGGTTTCGGAGATGCTAATTTCATCATGTACTTCTCCTCTTTCTCTTCTGTAATCTAGTCGTATTCTTTCTATATCTAGTGTACCATATTTATATTTCTATAATCTAATTAGAAACATCTTTCAAATGACAAAACAAAAAAAGAAGAACCATTAGTACATCTTACTAACGCTTCTTCTTTCAATTCTATAAGTTTAAGTACGTAACAGCAATTGTTAATACGAAGAACAATACAGCTAAAACGATTGTAATACGGTTTAATACCGCTTCAATTCCACGTGCTTTTTGCTTACCAAATAATTGCTCCGCACCGCCTGAAATTGCACCTGAAAGGCCTGAGCTATTACTAGATTGCATAAGTACCATAACAATCATTAAAATCGATACAATAATAAGTAAAACTGATAATAACGTATGCACTTGGCGTACCTCCTACAAAGATTCAGTTATTGTAACTGTAGCATAAATCCTATAGAAAAGCGAGAGCTATAGAGTCGCTCTCGCTTTTCTTCCATTACATAAACATCATTGCAAATAACGGTCCAAGTAAACATGTCAAAATTGCTGTTAATGTCATTGTTACCGATCCAATAACACCTTCATGTTCGTTATTTTTCATCGCTCTCATCACGCCCATAATATGAGAAGCACATCCAAATCCGATACCTTTACCAACTGAGTTTGTAACACGGCTCCATTTTAATAAAAGAGGTCCTGTAATCGTTCCAGTAATACCTGCGATAACAACGAAAGCTGCTGTTAAGGAAGGTACACCACCAACTTGTTCAGAAACACTCATCGCAACTGGCATTGTCACCGATTTTGGTAAAGAAGATAAAATTAAGCTTTTATCTGTTCCCATAAGTGAAGCAATAGCAAAATCACTAGCGATTGCAACTGTTGTACCTACTAATACGCCACCAGCAATCGGTACAACATATTTTTGCAGAACATGACGTTGTTTATAAAGAGGAATTGCAAACGCTACAACACCGGGTCCAAGTAGCTTTGCAATCCAGCCACCACCACTTTCCATATAATGTTGATATGGTATATCAAGCACGATAAATAGGAAAGCCATTAATCCAGTTGCTACAAGCATTGGAATGGTGAATGGTGTTGGAAATAATTTATAGATTTTTTTAGATAATTGATATAATAGCACCGTAAAAAGAACCCAACCGATTCCGATTAATATTTGGCTCATCGCGACTCTCTTTCCTTCCTATTCGCAAGATATTGTCCTGTATGTCCTGCGACAATAATAATTAAAAATGTACTCGCTACAACTGTAATGAAAAGAGAAATTCCTTTACTCATAAAAAAAGCACCGTAATTCATTAGGCCAAGCGTTGGCGGAATTAATAAAAACGGCATAATAGCAACGAGTGTTTCTGCTCCTAAATCGAACCATTTCACTGGAAGAACTTTTAGGCTAAGTAAAACAAGTAAGAGGAACATTCCAATCAAACTTCCTGGAATCGGAATATTTAACATTTCTTGCACCCAAGTTCCAACCATATAAAACACGTAAAGAGCAGCAATTTGGACAAGAATCTTTGTAAATTTCATGTTCATCATCCCTCATGTTTATACGATCTTCTGTTAATATCTTTATCATAGTATAAATTGTAAAAAGCTGCAATTTATCAACTTGACAGCAAAAACAGCCTATGTTATACGCTTACAACCTTGATATGACTGCATTTTCAAACGAAAATTACGTCAAAAACCTTGACCTAATATAAAAAGTTTTTATTTTCTGAATTTAAAAGACTATTATTTCAATAAAATAATCTTTTTATCCTTAAACTTACATATATATAAAGTGAAACTTTAATCATTGAGGTTTTCCTCATCCTTATTGATTATTAGCCCTCACCAAGCCGGTTTGTACGGGATAAACAAGATAGGTGGTGAACATATGCCCAAAAAAGTTCTCATTTTTTGTGATCCTGGGATTGATGATACGATGGCTCTCCTCTTAGCATTCTTTATCGATGAAATAGAAATCGTCGGTATCGTTGCTGATTACGGCAATGTTTCAAAAAAAATGGCAGTAGAAAATGCTCATTTTCTTACAAACGAAGTAAAGGATAGAAATATCAAAATCTTTGGTGGATCAGAACGGCCAATTACTGGTGCCCCTCCTGCTTTTTTTACAGATGTACATGGGAAACAGGGGCTTGGGCCAATTATTCCAAAGGTGAATGTAACTAACGGAGAAATGGAGAATTTTTTTGAAGTTATTCCTCTTATTGAACAGTATAAAGATGAATTAATTATTGTGAGTTTAGGAAGACTTACCTCCCTAGCAATTTTGTTTATCATGTGCAAACAGTTAATGAAACAAATTAAATCTTACTATGTAATGGGCGGTGCCTTTTTACATCCTGGTAATGTTACCCCTATTTCCGAAGCAAACTTTTATGGCGATCCTACTGCCGCTAATATAGTCCTTCAATCCGCAGCTAACATGTACATATACCCATTAAACGTCACTCAATACTCCATCATTACAACAGAAATGGCAGAATACATTGAGGCAAAAGGAAAAGCTCCACTTGTCAAACCGTTATTTGATCATTATTACTACGGATACTATAAAGACGCCCTACCACATTTAAAGGGGAGCCCCTTCCATGACACAATACCAATACTCGCTTTACTTGATAACTCTATGTTTACCTATCACAAATCACCTATCGTTGTCATGACAGAATCTTATGCACAGGGGGCAAGCATTGGAGAATTTCGCTCTTTAGGAGAATCTAAATCATTTATTGATTGGCCGAGTCATCAAATAGCAATTGATTTTGATTATAACCGCTTCTTCAAACATTTCATGTCACTTATGACGGGTGAACAATTTTAGCATAAAAAAACAGACCGTGATTTCTCACGGTCTGTCGTTTATTTTCTACAATTATCGTTTGATGTTATAGAAAGATTTGATACCATCGTAAACAGCGATTTCGCCTAGTTCGTCTTCGATGCGTAATAATTGGTTGTACTTAGCAATACGGTCAGTACGGCTCATAGAACCAGTTTTGATTTGGCCAGCGTTAGTTGCAACTGCGATGTCAGCGATTGTAGCATCTTCAGTTTCACCAGAACGGTGAGATACAACTGCTGTGTAACCAGCACGTTTAGCCATTTCGATAGCTTCGAAAGTCTCAGTTAAAGTACCGATTTGGTTAACTTTAATTAAGATTGAGTTAGAGATACCTTTTTCGATACCTTCAGCAAGTTTTTGAGTGTTAGTTACGAATAAATCGTCACCAACTAATTGTACTTTATCACCGATACGCTCAGTTAATAATTTGTGACCATCCCAGTCGTTTTCGTCTAAACCATCTTCGATAGAGATGATTGGGAAGTCTTTGCAAAGCTCTTCATAGAAATCAACCATTTCTGCAGAAGTTAAGCCAGTACGGCCTTCGCCTGCAAGGTCATATTTACCAGTTTCTTTGTTGTAGAACTCAGAAGAAGCAACGTCCATTCCTAAGAATACGTTCTCGCCAGCTTTGTAACCAGCTTTTTCGATAGCTTCGATGATTACTTCTAAAGCTTCACGGTTAGAACCAAGGTTTGGAGCGAATCCACCTTCGTCACCTACTGCAGTGTTAAGACCTTTGTCATGTAATACAGCTTTAAGTGCATGGAATACTTCAGCACCCATACGGATTGATTCTTTGAATGTTGGAGCACCAACTGGTAAGATCATGAACTCTTGGAAGTCAACGTTGTTATCAGCGTGAGAACCACCGTTGATGATGTTCATCATTGGAGTTGGTAATTGTTTTGCATTGAATCCACCAAGGTAACGGTATAATGGAAGACCTACGAAGTCAGCTGCTGCGTGAGCTACTGCCATAGATACACCAAGGATAGCGTTAGCGCCTAGTTTACCTTTGTTTGGAGTGCCATCTAATTCGATCATAGCACGGTCGATACCAGCTTGGTCAGTTACATCGAAACCAGCGATTTCTGGAGCGATAATTTCGTTAACGTTGTTTACTGCGTTAACAACACCTTTACCAAGGTAACGAGATTTGTCACCGTCACGTAATTCTACTGCTTCGTGCTCACCAGTAGATGCACCACTTGGTACGATAGCGCGTCCGAAAGCGCCGCTTTCTGTGTAAACTTCTACTTCTACAGTTGGGTTACCACGAGAGTCAAGGACTTCGCGAGCATAAACATCAATAATTGTTGACATAATAAATTCTCTCCTTTTTATATAAGCAAATTATTTAATAATTGTTTTACCTGTCATTTCTTTCGGTTGCTCAACACCAAGAAGTGTAAGCATTGTTGGAGCGATATCACCTAAGATACCATCTTCACGTAATTCTACGTCGTTCTTAGTAACGATGAAAGGAACCGGGTTAGTTGTATGAGCTGTCATTGGCTCTCCTTCAGAAGTTAATTCTTCATCCGCATTACCATGGTCAGCAGTAATAAGTGCTACACCATCTTTTGCAAGAATCGCTTCTACAACTTTTCCTAAACATTCGTCAGTTGCTTCTACTGCTTTAATTGTTGGTTCCATCATCCCAGAATGGCCAACCATATCACAATTCGCAAAGTTAAGAATGATAACATCATGTTTATCATTTTCGATTTCATTTACTAAAGCGTCCGTTACTTCGTAAATGCTCATTTCAGGTTTCAAGTCATACGTTGCAACCTTTGGTGAGTTAATTAAGATACGCTCTTCTCCTGGGAATTCAGCCTCACGACCACCGCTAAAGAAGAATGTAACGTGCGGATACTTTTCAGTTTCCGCGATGCGAAGTTGCTTTAATCCCGCTTGCGCAACAACTTCACCTAAAGTGTTATCAAGGTTCATTGGCTTGAATGCCACGTAACCATCTACAGTTTCACTGAAGTGTGTCATACATACGAATTCTGGAATGTGAGGTACTTTTTCACCACGATCGAACTCACGGAAGTCTTCGTTTGTAAATACACGAGCAATTTGAATTGCACGGTCTGGACGGAAGTTATAGAAGATAACTGCATCATCATCATTGATTGTTGCAACTGGCGTGTTATCTTCGTTAACAATTACAGACGGCAATACGAATTCATCATAAATACCGTTCGCATAAGAGTCTTCTACACACTCTTCTGCTGATTTATAAGTAGGGCCTTCACCATTCACCATAGCACGGTAACATTTTTCTACGCGATCCCAACGCTTGTCACGGTCCATGGAGTAATAACGACCAGAGATAGTCGCGAATTGTCCTACTCCTGTTTCTTTAATTACTTCATTTGTTGCATCGATATAGCTTTGTGCTGTTTTTGGTCCAACATCGCGGCCATCTAAGAATGCATGAATGTATACTTTCTCAACGCCTTCTTTAGCTGCTAAGCGAAGAAGAGCAAACATGTGGTTCATGTGACTGTGCACACCACCGTCAGAAAGTAAACCAAATAAATGAAGTGCAGTACCTTTTTCTTTTACGCTTTTAATTGCACTTTGGAACGTTTCGTTCTTATCGAACTCACCTTCACGAATTGCAACGTTAACGCGTGTTAAGCTTTGATATACAATGCGGCCAGCACCGATATTTAAGTGACCAACCTCAGAGTTACCCATTTGACCTTCTGGAAGACCTACTGCCTCGCCACAAGCTGTAAGCGTTGTGTGAGGGAATTTGTTCCAGTAACCATCAAAATTAGGTTTCTTAGCTTGTGCTACAGCATTCCCGTAAGTTTCTTCACGAAGTCCGAAACCGTCAAGAATGATTAAAGCTGTTGGCTTTCTCATTTTACCGCCCCCAGAAGACCTAAGAACGAAGCTGGCTCTAAGCTAGCACCGCCAACTAAAGCGCCGTCGATGTCAGATTGTGCCATATACTCTTTAATGTTTTCTGGTTTTACGCTACCGCCGTATTGGATACGAACAGCTTCTGCAGCTTCTGGAGAAACAGCTTCTGCAACAACTTTACGGATGTGCGCACATACTTCGTTTGCATCTGCAGAAGAAGAAGATTTACCTGTACCGATAGCCCAGATTGGCTCATAAGCGATAACAGTTGCTTTAACTTGCTCTTCTGTTAAACCTGCAAGTGCTTTTGTCACTTGACCTGCTACTAGATCAAATGTTTTTCCGCTTTCGCGCTCTTCTAAAGTCTCACCACAACATACGATTGGTGTTAAACCATGTTCAAATGCTGCGATAGTCTTTTTGTTTACTGACTCATCTGTTTCAGCAAACATTTCACGACGCTCAGAGTGGCCAAGTACTACATAGCCAACTTTTAAGTCGCTAAGTGCTACTGGGCTAATTTCGCCAGTGAATGCACCATTTTTTTCGAAGTGCATGTTTTGTGCACCTACTTGTAAGTCAGTCCCTTCAGTTGCTGCTACAAGGCGCTCTAAGAATAGAGCTGGGGAGCAAACTACTGCATCAACAGCTGAAGCTGCTGGGATTTGACCTTTAACTTCCTCTACGAAGCTAACTGCTTCTGATAGAGTTTTATTCATTTTCCAGTTACCTGCGATAATTGGTTTACGCATGCTTTGCACCGTCCTTTTTCTTTGGCTGCTACTTATTTGTCGTTAAGACAAACTACACCTGGAAGCTCTTTACCTTCCATGAATTCTAATGACGCACCGCCGCCAGTAGAAATGTGGCTCATTTTATCAGCCATACCGAATTTTTCAACAGCTGCTGCAGAGTCACCACCGCCGATAACAGAGTATGTATCTTCTGCATCTGCTAATGCTTGTCCTACTGCTTTTGTACCTTCTGCGAATGGAGTCATTTCGAATACACCCATTGGTCCATTCCATACAACAAGCTTAGAATTTTTAATTACATCTGCATAAATTTCACGTGTTTTAGGACCGATGTCCACGCCTTCCCAGTTAGAAGGGATAGAGTCGATACCAACGATTTTAGTTGTTGCAGTTTCAGAGAATTCCTCAGTGATTACAACATCAACTGGCATGTAGAAGTTTACGCCTTTTTCTTTTGCAAGTTGCATAAATTCTTTAGCTAGTTCGATCTTGTCGTCTTCACATAGAGATAGACCAATTTCATGACCTAAAGCTTTAACGAATGTGTAAGCAAGTCCACCACCGATGATTAAGTTATCTACTTTGTCTAATAGATGACGAATTACACCGATTTTATCTTTTACTTTCGCACCACCAATGATAGCTGTAAATGGACGTTCTGGGTTAGAAAGTGCTTTACCAAGTACATCTAACTCTTTTTCCATTAATAGACCAGATACTGCTGGTAGGTAGTCTGCGATACCTGCTGTAGAAGCGTGAGCACGGTGAGCTGCACCGAATGCATCGTTTACGAAGATGTCAGCAAGAGCTGCAAATTCTTTCGCAAGTTCTGCATCGTTCTTTTCTTCGCCCGCATAGAAACGTACGTTTTCAAGAACTAATACGTCGCCTTCGTTCATTGCTGCAACCATTTCTTGTGCAACTGGTCCGAATGCTTCGTCCGCTTTTTTAACGTCTTTACCAAGAAGCTCGCCTAAACGTGCTGCTACTGGAGTTAAACGCATTTCTTCTACTACTTGACCTTTTGGACGGCCTAAGTGACTTGCTAAAATAACTTTCGCACCTTGCTCTACTAAATATTGAATTGTAGGAAGAGCTGCACGGATACGAGTTTCATCTGTAATTTTGCCTTCTTTCATAGGTACGTTGAAATCAACGCGGCAAAATACACGCTTACCTTTTAAATCTACGTCACGAATTGATTTTTTGTTCATTGGATTTCCCTCCGACTACTAGTTAGGATTGACAAAACCCACTCAAAAGCTTAACACATTTGCTTTTAAAACGAAAGAAGAGAGAGAGGGAACAAACCCTCTCCCTCGTTTTGTCATTGATAACTTATATAATTAAGAATTAAAGACCTTTTGAAGTCATGTAAGCTGCTAGGTCTACTACGCGGTTAGAGTAACCAGTTTCGTTATCGTACCAAGAAAGTACTTTAACCATGTTACCTTCCATTACCATTGTAGATAATGCATCGATTGTAGAAGAAGCTGTACATCCGTTATAGTCGATAGATACTAATGGCTCTTCGCTGTATCCAAGGATACCTTTTAATTCACCTTCAGCTGCTGCTTTGAATGCTGCATTTACTTCTTCAACTGTTACTTCTTTGTCAAGTTCAACAACTAGGTCAACTAGAGAAACGTTAGCAGTTGGAACACGTACAGCGCCACCGTTTAATTTACCTTTAAGTTCTGGTAATACTAATGCTACAGCTTTAGCCGCACCAGTAGATGTTGGGATCATGTTTTCAGCTGCTGCACGAGCACGACGTAAATCTTTGTGTGGTAAGTCTAAGATTTGTTGGTCGTTAGTGTAAGAGTGAATTGTTGTCATCATTCCGCGTTTTACGCCGAATTTTTCGTTTAATACTTTAGCGAATGGAGCTAGACAGTTTGTAGTACAAGAAGCGTTAGATACTACGTTGTGGTTAGCTGCATCGTATTGTTCGTGGTTAACACCCATAACTACAGTGATATCTTCGTCAGAAGCTGGAGCTGAGATGATAACTTTCTTAACTGATCCACCTAAGTGTTTCTCAGCGTCTGATTTTTTAGTGAAACGTCCAGTAGATTCTACTACCACTTCTACTCCGTAGTCGCTCCATGGTAATTGAGCTGGGTCACGCTCAGCGATAACTTTAATTTCTTTACCGTTAACAACGATGCTGTTTTCGTTAGCAGATACTTCTGCATTTAAAGTTCCGTGAACTGTGTCATATTTTAAAAGGTGAGCTAATGTTTTAGCATCTGTTAAGTCGTTGATTGCTACTACTTCTACCTCAGAGTTGTTAAGAGCTGCGCGGAATACGTTACGTCCGATACGTCCAAATCCATTAATACCAATTTTAGTCATTTGAATTTCCTCCTTGGGGGATTATATTAAAGGGTAATACCCTTTGTTAACTGTTTTGCTGCACCTTCATCTGTAATTAGAATTGAAGTGTGCCCTTGTTTAATTACAGCTTGTATTGCCTTTGCCTTTGAAGAACCTCCAGCGACTGCAACAACGTGAGATACATTTTGTAAATCCTCAAGTTGCATACCAACTGTTCTTACTTTATGAACAACATTTCCTTGTTCATTAAAGTAATAACCGAAAGCTTCGCCAACTGCTTCGCTTGCCTGAATCTTTAACCAATCTGCTTCTGAAGTATTTCTGCGACGTGCCATTGTTAACGCATCACCTATTCCATGAATGACGATATTGGAAGATCGAATCAACTCAAGAACTTCTTTCACGGAAGGCTCTGTCACAATAGACGCATATGCTTCGCTACTAACATGGTCTGGAACATACAATAAGCGATAATTACTCATCGTATTTTGCGCCATTTTGGCACAAATGGTGTTGGCTTCTAATTCGACGCCTTCTCCAATTCCACCACGTGCTGGGACAAATAGCATATGTAAATCTTTGCAATCAAGCTGCATCATGTCCGCAGCAGCAGCTAGCGTAGTTCCTCCAGCCACAGCAACGATATTATTCGCTGTCAGACGGTCTTTTATACAAGTCACACAAGCACGGCCCATCTCCAGTTTGACCCAAGGCGATTCATCACTATCACCAGGGACAACGAAAACTTCATCCAAGTCTAATGTTTCCTTAAGTTGCTTTTCTAAAACCTTTAACCCGGAAATTTCTTTCATAAAGTCTTCCAAAGCAAGAACTAAAGCTGTTCCTTCTTCTGTCAAAGTCATTCCAGAAGAAGCGACGTGAACTAAGTTTTGTTCTTTCAAAACTTGAACTTCACTTCGCAATACTCGTTCTGTCATACCGAGACTTGCTGATAAGTTTCTTCTTCCAATCGGCTGCATGAGCCTAATGTATTGAAGAATTTGCATTCTCGTTTGCATAACAGGTAGCAGATCAGGTAATAATTTTTTTGTGTTCTGAATCCATGAGCGCATATCTTTTCTCCTCACTACATCGGTTCATTTTTCCTCCGTGGTCACTTTACGTCCCGTAGTGACATTTTGTGTCCCACATAGGTTAAAAAAATAATCCCTGCTACGTGTATTATTGTAACAGGAGATAGAAACTTATTCAACTCTTAACTGCATTCTTTATATAGTTTATTATGACACCTTTGTGAATGTTACCATATTCTACTTGTTTTCCGTCCATTTCTACAACCGGAATCATTAAGTGATATTTTTCTAAAAGGTCATTATCTTCATATATATCTATTTCCTCGATTTGAAAAGAATATTCACATTGTACTTCCTGTAAAACTTGTTTCGCCTTCACGCAAAGGCCACAATCTTTTTTAGTATACAGTACAACTTTCATCTTCTTCACCTATCCGATCGTTTTTCGTAATGACGAAGCTGGGATATGCATTTGTTCTCTATACTTCGCCACTGTTCTTCGAGAAATAACAATTTCATGCTCTTCTTCTAATAATTTTGAAATCTTTTGATCTGAAAGTGGCTTTTTCTTATCCTCTGCCCCAATTAGCGTTTGAATAAATTGTTTTACACGTTTTGTAGAAACTGCTTCATCTTCAGTCGTCGAAACGGCATTGCTAAAGAACGATTTCATCTCAAATAAACCGTGTGGTGTTTGAACATATTTATTTCGCGTCGCACGACTAATTGTCGATTCATGCACACTTAACTCTTCCGCTACCTCTTTTAAAGCGAGAGGTCTTAAATACTCTGGACCTTTCCAGAAGAAATCACGTTGTTTTTCCATAATAATAGTCATTACTTGCAGCAGCGTCTGTTTTCTCTGCTTCAAACTGCGCATAATCCACTGCACATGCTGATACTTTTCTGATACGTAAGATGCTACTTCACTTTCACTATTATTAAGAAGCGCACTATATTCAGAATGAATTTCAATTCTCGGCATATTTCTCTCATTCATTTGTAAAACGAGGCGATCGCCATCTTTTTTCACCGCCATATCAGGCACAATATAAAGTGGTTTATCTGAAGAAAACGCAAGACCTGGTTTTGGTTGTAATGACGTTATACAATTTACCGCACTCTGTAATTCCTCATTACTACATTTCAACACTTGAACGAGCTTTCGCCAATCTTTCTTCACAAAATAAGCGAAATGATCTTCTACAACCTCTTCTGCTAATCCATTCCGTCTTTGTAAGCGCTTCAATTGCAAGGTTAAACATTCCTGAATATTACGCGCCCCTACCCCTGCTGGTTCCAGTGATTGGACAAGCTCTACAGAGCGGTCGACTACATGAATATGCGCAGAAAGGAGCTCTGCTAACTCTTCATTCGTTTCTTGTAAATATCCATTTCCATCCATGTTCATAATAATGAAAGAAGCTACTTTTCGCTCTTCTTCATCTATTTTATAATACTGTATTTGATTTAATAAATGTTGCTGAATCGTTGTAGAATCCACACTGTAGATCTCCATCTGATTCTCGACTTGTTTGCTGGTACTTTTACTGTTGTTAGAGCTCTTTTTCTTCTCCCTCTCAAAACCACCTAACTCAATAAGGGGATTCTCTAACGATTGCTCATACAAAAACTCCGATAATTCTTGTACATTATACTGGAGCATTGTAATCGCTTGCCTTAACTCTTGTGTCATTGCCAAACGTAAGCTTTGTTCTTGTAAAAGACTTGCCTTCAAACTAATCTCCCCCTTGTTTCTATTGTACAATAAGTTTGGTAAAAGGAGAATCCTCACGCAGACACCCATTCCAAAATATTATTAATTTATATGTATTAATGAGATTTACAACTTACAACCTAAATTTGAATAATATTGAAAGAAAATAATAAACTCAATTATTTGTTACCACATACTAATAGTAACCCTTAATTTTATATATAACAACATTAAATTTATCTCTGTTCAATTCCAAAATAAAAAGAGCAGTTTAGGTATAGTGACACTTCACTATGCCTAACTACTCTTTTACGATTCTTAATTAAGAAAGAAACCTCTTATTTAAAGCTAAGGAACTTTGATTCCTAATTACATAGGAATCATAGAGATAATCGTTCGATTCACTAGACGCTCCTTGAATTCCTCTCATCTCTTCCACAGACAACTCAACTATTTTTTTCACGCTTCTCTCGTTATTACTATCCATCATTTTTTGTTTTCTTTTCGAAAAAAATCCCATAATTTATTCCCCCCTGCAATTAATTATTTTTTAACAATTGAATGAATTTAAGGCTCTTACCACTTCTTAATACACCTTTCGGATAGACCTTCGCTGCAAACATAGCAATTAAGCTAATGCTAGCCAGTAATACAACCATAGATGTAATAATTTCTAAACTCCCAACGGATCCATTAATAATCCTAACTACCATACTAATTGGAGCTGTAAACGGAACATATGATGTCACCCTTGATACTAGCCCTTCAGGGTTATCAAGTACTACTAATAACTCCACCACTAAGCTTCCCATCAATATAAGAGTAATCGGCATCGTTGTTCCGGATAATTCTTCTGGCCTGCTTACCATAGAACCAAACACTGCGAAAAGTGCCGCATAAACGAAGTAACCGAGAACAAAATATAACAAGAAATATGCAGCATGCTCACCTGTAATCATATTTACATCAATATTCACTCCAAAAAACGAATCCGATACCTTAAAAATTCCAGATTTAATATATAGCGCCATACTAAGGAAGAAAATAAATAACTGTGTCAAACTAGCAAGACCGACTCCTAATATCTTCCCAAAGACCATGTGAACAGGCGACACCTTCGTTACCATCACTTCCATAACACGCGACGCCTTCTCTGACGCTACCGCTGTAGCAATCGCATTTCCATACGAAGTAATTGCTAAGTACATAATCGCTACTAATAAATACACCAGTAAGAATGAGCTTGTTTCTTCGTTATTTAAGTTTTGCTTTTTCGCTTGCACGTTCATCGTCAGTGATTTCACAGCCTCTTCTGATAACTGTTGTTTAACTACCGCACTTTGAAAATACTGATTTTGTACAAATACCTGCGCACTTTGAATCAACTTAGGATTATCCACCTTCATAAAGTAATCTAATACTGGTTCAGCACCCGCACCCTCTTTTAATATAAAGAGCGCTTCGACTTTCTTATCTAACAAATCTTGCTTATATTGATTTAATTTTGTTTTATCACCTAAAGACCAATCCCATTCTGGAAGAGCTTTACTAAGATTAGATTGATCCAAAGTAACATTAGGTGCTTCGGAAATAAATACAACCTTTGCTTTTTCTTTCTCTCCAGAAAACTTTTGTACTAAAGTTGGAAAGGAGAATAAGAATATCCCTCCTCCTATTAATAACAATGTCATCCCAATAAATATTTTCGTCCTCACACGATCCCAGTACGTTTGCCCTAAAACAATCCAGAAATTCCTCATTACTTATGCACCCGCCTTTTCAACAAAGATTTGATGTAAAGAAGGTTCTTTAATAGAAACGTCTCGGATATATTGTTTAGTTTTAATATCTTCAAGCAGCGAGAATGCATCCTCTCCATCATTAACTTTAATCATGAACGTACGATTAACTTTTTCAAAATTGAAATTTTTCTTCTTAAGAATCGGTTCAATATCCCCTTCCGTTTGCAACGTCATATATTTGTATTGATAACTTTTCTTAATATCTGACAAGGCACCCGATAATACAATTTGACCGTTTTTCATAATACAAATTTCCTCACAGAACGTTTCTACACTGTCCATTTGATGACTACAAAAGATAATCGTTTTTCTTTGCGCGATTAACTCGAGTACAACATTTTTTAACATCTCTGCATTTACAGGATCCAATCCACTAAATGGCTCATCTAGTATGATGAATTCCGGATTATGCAATATCGCTGAAATCAATTGAATTTTTTGTTGATTTCCCTTTGACAATTCCTCTGTTTTCTTCTTTAAATGTGGTGTCATTTCTAATTTTTCTAGCCACTGTAACGCATGCCTTTTTGCAAGATTTGCTGGCATTCCTTCTAACTTGCCGAAATACACCAATTGCTCCACTACATTCATTTTCGGGTATAATCCACGCTCTTCTGGTAAATAGCCAATAGATAGGTCTTTCTTTGAAAAAGGGCGATTATTCCATAGAATTTGGCCGCTATCCGGTTTGATTAAATCTAAGATCATACGAATCGTTGTCGTCTTACCAGCACCATTTCGGCCCAGCATCCCTAAAATCCCACCTTCTTCTACACGTATATTTAAATCATTAACGGCTTTATATTCACCAAATGTTTTATTTAATCCTTGAATTTCAAATGCCATATATAACATCCCCTTTACTGTTTAATAAAGTAAATAACTGCCATTCCTAAAGCAATTCCGCCAATCATAAGTAAAAACTTTTTAAAATTCATCCCTATCTCTCCCATTTTTTAAAATTTGTATTTCGAAAATCAAGTGCACCCTTCGCATTTACAATACCTTTTCCAAAATATTTTTTTCCGTCATCTAATGCCGGTTTGGCCCCCTGATATAATCTTGTTTTAACAAATCCATTACTAGGCTTCAGCCTAAATTTTTCTTTATATTCCGCAATTACAAGTGCGGCTGTAGCAGAAACTTTAGGAACTGCTAGACTCGTTCCAATCATCAGCTCATACCCTCTATCAAACCCTAACCATTCACTTAGCTGAGATTGCGGAAGGTTTGTAGGATATGTGGTTAATACCATAGCTGTTTCATCTCCCACTTTTTCACTTTCCCACAAAGATCCATAATCTCCTGATGGAGCTGCAATATCAACATTGGTTCCATAATTAGAGTAATAAGCTAATCGATCATCTTTATTTGTTCCCGCAACAGTTACTACCCCCGGTAAACCTCCTGGCATATGAAGTTGTAAGTCGTTTTCATATCCTCTTTGCTTAGCTAATTGAAAAGGATTTGAAATATCGAATCCTTCTGTTCCAGAGGAAGCCACTAGCAAACTCCCTTTACTATTCGCATACTCTATTGCTCTTTTATAAGCTAAGTACACAGCTCCTTCTTCTGGATCTTTAATGGACTTGTATGTTCCTAAACTTAAATTAATAACATCCATACCATCATTTGCAGCCTCTACAATAGCTTTAATAATCCAGCTTGAATCCGCAGAACTACCTTGAAATACTTTGTATGGTACAATCCCAATTTTGGGCGCTACCCCCTTTATTTTCCCATCAGCAGCTATTAACCCAGCAATCATTGTTCCATGACCAATATTATCTTCAATTGATTCTACATTCGGAACTAAAATTTTCCCCTGACTAACTATATTTCCCTTTAGCGCAGGATGATTTACATCAATCCCACTATCAATAACACCAATCTTTACACTATGATTTCCTTGTTCAATTTTATAGCTCTCTCCATTTTCTGTTACCTTATCGACATCCCATTTCCATTTGCTATAATCGACCTCTTCTTGTTCTAATTGTGAAGGTGCGTATTTTGTTATATTCGAAGGTTTCTTTACTATAGCGGGCGGCTTTAATTCCACTACATCCTCTCTACCTGCTTTTTCAATTATCCCTTTATAATTTTTTAATAAATGCTGCTTCGCTTCTTGTACTCTTTCTAAATTATCACCTTCGATATTCAGCATCTTAATTTCTTTTATTACTTCTAGCTTTAAATCGGGATATTTATCTCTAATTTCCTTTATCATCTCATCCGTATTTTCACCTTGCCTCAATGTAAACACATACGAATTTTCTTTAATTTGATTATGTTTCATTTCTTCAGCGCTTATCGTACTAACTCCAACTATAGGAAGGTTTAATAATAATCCTACTGTAATTCCAACACCTATTTTCGCTATAGTGTTTCGATATTTAGGCCAATCTTTCACTTTTAATCCCTCCTTTTACTTCCTGAGCTTTTGACAATTGATAATAATACCCTTGCTTCTCAAGTAGTTCTGTATGTGATCCTATCTCTACAATTGCTCCCTTATCCATAACAATAATCTTATCTGCATTCTTAACCGTACTTAACCTATGTGCAATGACAATCCTTGTACATAACATATCAGTTAAATTCTCATCAATAACTCTTTCAGACAATGTATCGAGTGCACTTGTCGCCTCATCTAATATTAGAATAGATGGGTTTGTTACCAATGCTCTAGCTAATATTAATCTTTGCCTTTGCCCACCAGAGAAATTAACTCCAAATTCAGATACCATCGTTTGAAAATTTAATGGTAGCATCATAATATCTTCTAATATATTCGCTTGCTTCGATGCCTCAATTACTCCATTTGGAGGTACACCTTTCCTTTGCGCAATGATATTTTCTCCTACCGTTTTGTTAAACAATCTCGCTTCTTGGAAAACAACGCCTATTGATTTCCTTAAAAATTTCAAATTTAACTTTTCGCTTTCAATCCCATCAAATCGGATTTTCCCATTCGTTGGTGTATATAGTCCGAGAAGCATTTTTACAATTGTACTTTTTCCAGACCCAGACGCCCCAACAATTGCGACCTTCTCACCAGCTTTGATTTTAAATGAAACATTCTGAATTGCATCTTCACTGAAATAATTGTGACGATAAGAAACATTGTCAAACTCAATATCACCATTCAGTTTCTTAATTCCTGAAAATTGATTGACCTCTCTCTCCGATCTCGCATGCATTACATCGTAAATCCGCTGAATATAGGAGCTAATATAAATCAATTCACCATAGCCACTCCCAATGGAGATAATCGGTGTTATAAACGAAATCGCTAACGCGTTAAAGCCGAGTACACTTCCTAATGTCATATTTCCAGCTAGCACCTGTTGTCCACTGAACCAAAGTAGAAACAAGGGTAAGATAAATTGAATAGAACCCGCTAATGTATTCATCAATGCCGTCCATATAGATCTCTTCTCTGCATGAATAAGTTGAGAACCAAAGCGTTCTTTCCATTCTTTATACACTTGCTTTTCCAATCCCATAACCTTCACATCACTAATCCCATTAATACTCTCAGACAAAATCCTTTGAACTTGAGCTTGAGCCGAAACCTCTTTATCAGCTAACTTCTTAGAAACAGTCGTGCTCATGACAAGTAAGGCGAATATAACAATCCCAACTGCTAACACAACGAGTCCTAATAAAGTCGAATAACGAAACATGAAGAATAAGTAAGTGAAAAGCAGAATTCCATCTATAAGAAAGGAAATTACCTTAGTAGATAATATTTGTCTAATATATACATTGGAATTTGCTCTAAATAACAGTTCTCCCATGGATCGATTCTCAAAAAAGTTATAAGAAAGACTTAGTAGTTTTTCTATAAAACTTTGCATTAAAGACATATCAATTGCCGTTTGTAATTTCGCTATTAGAAAGCCTCTTAACGAAGCAAATACTTGATAACTTATTAGCAATACTAAAATGCTGTAACCTATCATATTCATATAACTCGGATCTCTCGGAACAATTACGTGGTCAGTCATCCAACTTGTTACAAATGGAATCACCAGCGCAAAAGCCTGAATTATCAAAGAAGCTAATACAATTAAAGCTATTAATTTCTTTTTCCCTAACACAAACGATAAAAAGAATTGCAAATGAGAGACACCTTTTTGTTTTTGAAATGACTCATCTGGTTCCAGTGTTAATACAAATCCAGAATACTTTTCCTCCATTTCTTTTTTAGAGATTTTATTTCTTCCGTAAGCAGGGTCTATAACTATAGCCCCCTTTTTTGTCACTTTCTCTAGGACTACATAATGTTTATGTTCCCAATGGATAACTGCTGGTAATTTAACTTCACTTAAAGCTTCATATTCAGCTTTATATCCTTTTACTTGAAAACCATTTTTCCTAGCAATATGCATAAGCTGGTATAAAGATGTACCACCTTTCGGAACACCAAACTCTTCTCTTAATTCAGCTAACGAAACATGCTTTTCATAAAAACTAAAGACCATCGCCAATGAGGCTAATCCACATTCGCTATGTTCCATCTGTTCTATAAAGGGCACCTTTGCCATTTTATTCCCCCCTATCTCTTTAACTATTAATCATAGCAACACCCTCATGGTTACCATGATTAAAATTAAATTCAAATGTAATTAATCCTAAAAAATATGCAGCTATTCCAATTTGGACCCTTGAATGTATTTCTAACTTTCTTTTAATTGAGGCTACTAATTCCCCCACTCTCCTTCTACTAATAAATAACTCCCTTGCTATTTCAACATCCTTCAAACCTCGTGCAATCAACACAGCTACTTCTTTTTCTCGACCACTTAAAACTTTCTTCATCATTCTCCTCCTTTATTCTCAATCCATATTAGATTATTTTTTCTCGTTTATTAAACTGTGTTGTCTTAATCTGTACTCCTATCATATCCTTCTTTTAAACGTTATTGTCCGCAATGCACGTTGTAGTTACCGCAAACAAATTAGCGGGATTCTCCGCAACATCTTCATAAAAAAAACATATCGCATTTACGATATGCTTAATTGTGAAGATGTCCCTCTTATGTTACAATTGGAATATTCCGAATTTTTACAAAAGGGGAGCTGCGAGTGATTTATTCATTACAAAATGAATTAATTTTGCGTGCAAAAAAACTGGTTTATGGACATTTTTTCGAATCTACATTACGTCAATGTTCTTCAGAATATATTGAATACAAATTCAATGATTCTACTCGTTTTGCTAACATCACTCTCGTACATTATGAAATATTTCAAGATAACCAAAATGAAGAGGAAAAACAATTACTGCTAACAATTATAGAATTACTTATGCTTGCTCTAGATATTATGGATGATATTCAAGACGAAGATTTCTTAGAAGGACCTTGGACAAAACATCCAATTGCCACAAATCTCAATATAATTATGGGATTTTTACTTATTTGTTTGCAAGAAGTTGACAAGGCTTCCCTTTCAATTCAAATGAAAAACTGGCTCAAAAATGAAATACACTCTTCTATTTTAAACTCTATTAATGGACAACAACTAGATCTTAAAAATGAAATCCATTCCGAGAAAGATTATATTGATATGGTAACTCACAAATCTGGATATCTAATTAAACTTGCATGCTTATTAGGAACAGGGAATATCAACCCTATCCAGCGTTCTTTAATTGAAAACTACGCACTATGTATAGGCGTTATTAATCAAATAAAAAACGACATGCGTGATATTATGCAATGGGATAAGAAAAATGATTTTCTTAATTTAAAGAAAACTTTACCAATACTATATTATTTAAATAGTAAAAATGATAACTTTATACTTATAAAAAAGTTCTTTAATCAAGAGATACAATACGATGAATTAAATAATCAAACATTAGATTCTTTAAAACACATATTACTGTACGGTGGATCAATGGAGTACTGCTCCGTTATGCAGAACCTATATGTATACAAATCAAAAGGATACATCGAACAACTTTCACTCAGTCAAGCAAATAAGGATAGGTTAATTGATACTCTAATTTAGTTTACTTCCATGTCTCAGCAGCTTTACTAAGTAAAGACGATTTATTTAAAGTACCTAAAATAATTTCTAATTCTTGTTTTGATATACCATCAATGGCTATTGTTCCTTGACTACACACATTTTTAAATTGAATATCTTCTAATATACGTTCAACTAATTCTCTAATCATATATCGTTCACCCCACCAATTTTTATAGTTTTATATTATTACATATTCTTTTGCTATTATCCGCAATCCTATTGCGGGATTCCGAAATTATATATGATAGTGAGGTAATTCTAGCAATGATTAAACAACGTCCAATTTATTTCGTAATTTCATTAATAATTTTTTACTTAATCATACAAAGTTACATCCTCTACAAGTTTTATCAGCCTTACAGTGGCATTATCGCTTCTAAAGAAAAACATAATACATATACAATCAGTCAAATTGATACGTCGGGTTGGGCTGCAAAAACAGCCTTAAAAGCAGGTGATGAAATTTACAAAGTGGATGGGGCGAATCCTTATTTAGGGGTTTTCAAGCGATACCAAAATCAATTTTTAAATGCAACTGAAATTCAAACTATACAGAATGATAGGATTTCTACTTATAGCACAACAGCTACTTCAGACAACGAAGAGCTAATTATTACATTATATCTACCAATGATTTTTTCTCTGACCATTTTAAGCTTATGCTTTATTGTCTATAGAAATAAAGCTATAAGGCGAGAAGAGCGTTATTTTATGCTTTTTTTATTAGCAACCTCTATTAGCCTTTCCGCCTCTTCTATATCTAGTAAATCTGATTTTGGCGGACTCTTAATTATAAGTATCTCTTTTCAAAGCGTATCTTTATTTCTTACTTTATTTTTATATCAGCTGTTTAAGCGGAAGGAAATTATTATTATACATAAAAATGTGATTAGATTTCACATTTTTCTATACATGACAGTTATTACTACCGGCTTATTATCCGTTACCTTTCTTCCAAATTTGCAACAAGTCTCTGCTTACACAGATTTAGCTTATTTATGTTTTAGTATTCTTTTAAGTGTATATTTCCTTTTAAAAGGATACATAAAATATAGAAATACTTTACACAGGCCTTTTTTTAAATTTATGTTAGTTATCCAATGTATTTCTTTCGGGCCATTTATAATGCTATATGCTCTTCCAAGGATATTATTTAATGCAGCCATTATTAGGGCTGATATTGCAGCATTATTCCTATTTTGCATTCCAATTGGCTACTTTTATTTAATATTAACAAAGCAAATCTTTGATATTGATTTTATGTTTGATCGTGTTCGGTACTACTCTTTGCTTTCATTACTTCCAACTATCATTATTACATTAATTATAAGCTGGGGTATTAATCCTGATGAGCGATTCTTTATTAGACTCATGCAAAATTTCATTATCATTTTCCCTTTAAACATACTGTTTCTTGTAATAAAAGAACGATTAGATTTCACATTTCGCAATCAATTATTCAGAAGCAAAACCAATTTACATGTAAGTATTGATCAATTCGCACAACAACTTTCTTCCATTATGAAGGTAAAAGATTTAGAGAAAAAATTTATGAATGAAATTATCTCCCTACTAAAACCGTGTTTTATACAATTTATTGAGTTTGATACAAAACAAAATACATACAATTGTTATAAAAGTTACGGAGAAACAGAAAAATTTCATCTTTCGAAAAAGAAACAATGGGGAATGGAATCAGGGTATATAAATGATTTATTAGAAGATGACGGATGCATCGGTATTTATTTATATTCTACCCAAAACACAAAGCATTACATTTGGGTTGGAAATAAAACCAACAATATTAAATTTAATATCAATGAAAAAACTTGGTTTATTGCTATCGTAAAATATGTACGTCTAGTTTATGAAAACCTAAATTCAGTTAATCAAATCATTCAATCTTTAGAAAAAGAAAGCATGGCAAATAAAACACACTCAGCAACTCTTTCGCGCCTACTATTTCAAATCTCAGAAACTGAAAGGCGTCGGCTTGCTGCGGATCTTCATGACGCTGCCCTGCAAGACCAAATTGTCTGGTATCGTAAACTAGAAACCGTATTAAAAGAACATACTGTACCAGGTGAATTGCAGGGACAATTAGAAAAAATAAAATTCGGTATGTTTGATGTTATTCAACAAATTCGTGACACTTGTAATGAATTAAAACCGGCTCTTCTATCTGAAATTGGTCTTATAGGTGCACTTAAAGAGCTATTAGCACAAATGCAACTACGTACTAATTTCCGAATTCAATTTGAATATGACTCAATACAGGAGAATCATTACGAATTTGATAAAATTTTATCTATTTATCGTATTATCCAAGAATTATTAAACAATGCTGATAAGCACTCTAATGCAACCTTAATTAATATATTTTTATGGGAAGAAAATAATTGTATTTATCTAGATTATCGTGATAACGGCATCGGTTTTAATACCCAAGCCCCCTATTCTTCAAATAAACATATGGGTTTATCTGGAATCAAAGGGCGCGTTCAAGGAATAGGAGGCGAAATTCAGCTTATTTCAGAAATAGGAAATGGACTACAAGTAAATATTACTATACCGAGGTGAATAAAATGATACACGTTTTGATTGTAGACGATCACCAAATAGTGGGTGAAGGTACGAAAAATATGATCGAATTAGAAGAAGATATTCAAGCAACATACATTTTAAACGAACAGGAAGCAATTTCTCAAAGTTCAAAAACACCTTTTGATATATATCTTTTAGACATGAACATGCCTAATTATAGTGGACTTGATGTGGCTCAAAAACTTTTACACATACAACCAGATGCAAAAATTATTCTCTACACAGGCTTCGAATATTTATCACAATTTAATTTATTAATAGATTCTGGTATTAGCGGTATTGTTAGCAAATCAGCATCACAGCAAGAGTTATTAATGGCTATTCGGGCCGTCTTAAATGGGTATACTTTAATTCCAATTTCTTTATTGCGACAACTTCGAGTTGAAGATATGACTGTTGATAACTTAGATACGAAAAGAGCATCAAGCCATGTTACAATTACACAAAAAGAATTAGAAATTCTTGAATCCATTGCGAAAGGAAAAAGTAATAAACAAATTGCAGATGAATTATATATGAGTTCTAGGGCTGTTGAATATAATTTAACGAAACTGTTTAAAAAGTTCAAGGTAAGTTCTCGTTCTGAAGCATTAGCTGAAGCTGTTCGAAAAGGTATAATAAATGTAAATGTATAATAAAGACATTCTACCAAAAGGTAGAATGTCTTTTCATTTATCCTTTTACATTTTCTAATGTCATAACGGATGGAATTTCATTCGGCTGTAATAGTCTTAACAACTGCATACCAACTCCTGCTATCCCTACAAACATACCAAATGATTGAATATCATCTGGTGCATCACATTGATAACTACCAGTTTCTCTATAATTAGTAATAACTTGTATGCCAATTTGTAACGCCTGTTCATACAATTCTTTATTACCATACAACTGTGAAACAGCCAATAGTAATTCCGTGTCCCCCATATTCCCATGACATAATGTATCATTATTTTTAAATCCATACTTTCGCACATTATCTACAGCCACTCGAATTTCTTCGTCCATTTCTACATCTTCTTCATAGCTTCTTACTAAAACTCTACTCAATCCTATTCCAGTGGAACCGTGGCACCATTGATGTAAGCACTTCTTCTCACTCTCTCTTGTGTCTTTCCACGCACTTTCTTCTTTTTCAAACAATGATCGATCATAAGCAAATGCTTTTTTAGCTAAATCAATATATTCTTGATTCCTATTCATAATCCCTGAACGCCATAAGCTCCAAGCGATACCACTCGTCCCATGAGAAAAACCGCCTAAATAACTGTTAGTATGTTTATTCTTCCACGCTACTCCATTTTCTAATATTGATACATTTTCCACCAAATGCTTACTGTACATATCAGCAAGATCTAAATAATCTTGATCCTTTGTCATTTCAAATAAATTAAGGGCCACTTGAATAACTCCTGCTGAGCCACTTAACAAATCAAACTCTTCTTCTTCTTTGAGCCTTTCTTTTAATTCTACTTTTATTTCTTCTAAAAAATCCTGATATTCTTTTCTAGGACTTATAGATTGAAAATGTGCTAATGGATATAACAATGAATATTTACTCAAGAAGGTCGATAGAAGCCCCTTCGCTTTCGATAAAGGGTTCATCGCTGACTTCAACGCCTTATGAGCAACCTCTAAATATTTTTCGTTTCCTGTAACCTTATTTAGATACAATAAGAATAGTGCTACGCCACCTAAACCGTCATATAAATTTTGCTTCATCGGGGCAACATACCACTTGTCGTGAATAACATTTGCTTGTAACCATGATGCTGTTGTTTTATCATCTGATAATACTACATTCTCTACTAAAGACTCTCCGATATTTATAGCTTCCTGCAAGATTGTCTCCTGATGATTTTCTAATAATTCACTTCTGTAATCCTCTTTTCTTCTCACTTTAATATCAACATCTCTATTTCCCTGTATTGCCAACTTCAGCCACCCTCGTTGCTTTTCCAATTCCTTATCATCAAAATGATAAATTCTATTATATACTTGCTCATAACCGCTCTCCTTAAAAAAGTCTTCCATCCTTTCACCTGTACTACTATATAGATCTCGTGAATCTGTAAAAGTCGTAAATATAGGAACATCCGCACGTAATAAGTCTTGAATCTCATGAATGACTAGCCCCTTATTTTCATATGGGTAATACCATACTCTTTCAAATAATTGTTCCAATAAAATTGAATCTCTCATATAGTCTGGATGTGTAGACTCTTGTAAGAAATTACAATATTGTTGAGTTGCCCTAGCAACAATGCGAATTTTATTTTCTCTAAATGTAATTAAAGGTCCTCTTTCTGATAAAATCTCTTCCTTATACTCAATAAAAAATTTACACATTTCCTGAAAACCATCAATAATAAAGGTTAAATAATCCTCTACATAAATTTCTTCTACTCCAAGTTTCGGTAGATTTTTAGCACTTTGACTTTTGGCTTCTTTCATAGTAAATTCCATTTCATCCTTACTATTTTGACTTAAGGCCAGCACCTTAAACGGCAAATCTTGCTCTTTTCCATTTAAAGCACTTAAATCTATACCTTTTCCATCGATGTTTTGAAACATAGCTTGCGGTAACAATCCAGATCCTATCACTGAGTCGCTTTGTTCATATTTCAATTTTACTTCCGCACTATCCGGAAAATTCAGTTTTGGATATTGATGGAAAATCGTCTCCGAATCAATAATGTATGGATACTCTCCATGAGCAATTATATTTTCAAAATGCAAATCAGCACCTTTTAACATATGCATTAAACCAATCAACTTACCAAAACGTAAATAGTAGCGCTCCACCTCTTCTTTAGAAGAGCACGGTTTATACAATATTTTTTCTTCCCATCCATATTCACCAAAGTCTAAAACTTTATATGATGGAAGTTGTATACTTCCACTTACCTCATTCATCCATTCTAAAAATGCATGGTACGATTTCGTAATTTCCATAGACTTTGGCTTATATAAAATTTCTTTACCTGAAGAGAATACAAGCTGAACAACTGTTTTACCTTCTTGATGTGTATCTCCTAATCCAACCTTAATTTCGCTTAATGATACATCCTGCAATTGAAATTCTTTTTGTAACTGTAGCCAATTTTCATTCAAACGAAATAGTAACATTTGAACATTTTGTATAAAATACTCTGTTCTCAAAATTAACCTTCGTGTTAATGTTGCGTATTCCTCATAGAACGCAATTAAATTCTCCTTATTTCTAGCTTTCTCTCTGACAAAAGAAAGGAATCGCTCTTCTGGAGTCTCTCCTATTAGTTCCTCCCTCAGTTTTGCAATATTAAACTCTAAAACTAGTGATCGCACCGCATTATTTAATAACTCTTCTACTAAAGATCGCACTAACATTTCTTTAATCTCTTCATGCTCATAACGTATCTTATTTAATCTATATTTCAACGAACTATCTATCATTTCGGCTGCATAAAGTGCAAACGGTCTAACAAATTCTATAAACCCTAAATCTTCCTCTGCACTTAATGGCTTACTTTCACACAACTCTATTCCCATTTCTAACACGCGCAAATTCACATGCTCATTTAATTCATCTATATATAAATGCTCTTTTGATTCAGGGATTTTCTCAATTAAACTCGCAAAATCTTCTTTTGTCATTTCATTCATTTTTAATTTAAAATCAAAATCAGCTTTATTACTTCTAAACATTTTATCTATCCATTTATTTAATTGGGCTAAATTTAAATCTTCCGATAATAATAAATCTCTTCTACTCATTAGCGTTTTATAGCGCTCTTTCAAATTAAGACTCTTTGCAAATGCCTTTTCATTTATATATGAGTGAATTAACATAATAATTTAATCCCCTTCCTTATTTTAAAATCCATATTCCAATAAATTGGTCCCCTTCAGGGGAAACAGATTCCAACATTCGATTTTTCGCATTCGAATATTG
This sequence comes from Bacillus cereus group sp. Bce019, assembly GCF_051781745.1. Classification (NCBI taxonomy): domain Bacteria; kingdom Bacillati; phylum Bacillota; class Bacilli; order Caryophanales; family Bacillaceae; genus Bacillus; species Bacillus cereus group sp. Bce019. Next base: position 409 of record NZ_JBPWJX010000006.1, on the reverse strand, counting down.
GAATCTGTTTCATTCAAAAGGAGATGAACACCCCTTTCGAATGAAACCTATCTACTTACAAATTTTAATTGATGTCGTTATTCCTATAATTACTCCCACACAAAGTGGTGTTGTTTCTGGTTGTACATCTGATGCCCCTTGAATTTCCGCTAATTCTTCTTCGCTTAATTCATTTAGCGCTTTTCCCGATGGATGTTTCGGTAAATCTTTTAACTTCTCTCTTACCTGTGGATCTTTCCATGCTTCTACTAACTCTTCTTTTGTGAACTTGTATCCTTTTGACATTTCATTCATCCTCTCATTTTGTTTTTTTATTTTATTTACAAATCTTGATTGACGTTGTTAACCCGATAATTACTCCCACACAAAGTGGTGTTGTTTCTGGTTGTACATCTGATGCCCCTTGGAT